>CAYJOH010000573.1:0-1507 GCA_964371685.1 uncultured Anaerolineaceae bacterium | reverse complement strand
ATCGCCGCCGCGACGGCGCTGATCGCCGGGATCATGACCATCGCCATGGGCGTGATCGGCAACTACCCGTTCGCCCTCGCCGCCGGCCTGGGCATCAACGGGATCGTCGCATTCACGCTCATCGGCAAGGGCCTCACGCCCGCGGGCGCGATGGGCGTGATCGTGCTCGAGGGTGTCGTGATCACGATCCTCGTGGCCATCGGGCTGCGGGAGGCGATCATGAACGCCGTGCCCCTCGCGCTCAAGCGCGCCATCGGCGTCGGCATCGGCCTGTTCATCCTGTTCATCGGCTTTGCCAACGGCGGCCTGATCAAGGCCGGCAGCGGGACGCTGGTCACCATCGCGTTCCCGTCCACGCCCGGCCAGTTCGTGTTCCTGATCGGCCTGATCATCACCATCGCGCTGTACGTGCTCAAGATCAAGGCCGCGCTGATCATCAGCATCCTGCTCACCACGCTGGTGGCGCTGGTGCCGCCGGTGTTCGGGATGGCGGCGGTGACCACCCTGCCGACGGCCGAGTCGTTCAGCCTCGCCCCGGACTTCTCGACGCTGGGCAAGTTCGACGTGGCCGCGGTCTGGAACCTCGGGCTGCTCACGGCGATCCTGACGATCTTCGCGATCATGCTCACCGACTTCTTCGACACCATGGGCACCGTCACCGGTGTCGCCGAGGAAGCCGGGCTGACGCGCGAGGACGGGTCCGTGCCGAACGTCGCCCGGGTCCTGGGCGTGGACTCGGTCGCGGCCTGGGTCGGCGGCCTCGCCGGCACCTCGTCCAATACCACCTACATCGAGAGCGCCGCGGGCGTGGCCGAGGGCGGCCGGACCGGCTTCGCGTCGGTCGTCACCGGCGTCCTGTTCCTGTTCGCGATCTTCCTGTCGCCGATCGCGGGCATCGTGCCGGGCGTCGCCACCGCGCCGGCGCTCGTCCTCGTGGGCTACCTGATGTTCACGATCATCCGCGACATCCCGGTCGCGGAGGTCGAGGACGGCGTCCCGGCCCTGCTCACGATGATCCTCATGCCGCTGACGTACGACATCACGGTCGGCATCGGCGCCGGGTTCATCGCCTGGGCGCTGATCAAGATCGTGCGCGGCAAGATGGCCGAGATCCATCCGCTGATGTGGATCGTGACCGCGGCCTTCGTCGTGTACTTCCTCCAGGACTGGCTGCTCACGTTCGGGGCGTCCACGCCCGCCGGCTGAGCCACCCACCTCGCCAGAGCGCAGCCGGAGCGGCGGCGGCGGCGCCGCCGCTCCGCCGTTTCCGGGCTACCATCGGTGTGATGTTCGACCGGACCGAGCTGCCCCATGGGCCGCGCGTCATCTCCGCCCGGCTCCCCGGGTCCCGCTCCGTCTCGATTGCCGCGTACGTGCTCGCCGGATCCCGGTCCGAGACGCCCGCGGAGGCCGGCGTCGCCCACTTCATGGAGCACCTCACGTTCAAGGGGACGGCCGGCTACCCGTCGAGCCGCGCCATCTCCGAGGCCGTCGAGGGCGTCGGCGG
>CAYJOH010000572.1:0-1530 GCA_964371685.1 uncultured Anaerolineaceae bacterium | reverse complement strand
CCGGGTTCACCGTCCCGGCGATCAACATCCGCGCCCAGACGTTCGACATGGCGCGCACGATCTACGAGACGGCAGCTCGCGCGGACGTCGGCGCCCTGATCTTCGAGCTCGCCCGCAGCGAGCAGACCTACACCTTCCAGCGCCCGATGGACTACGCGACCTCCGTGCTCGCCGGGGCGATCGCCGCGGGCTGGGAGCACCCGGTGTTCATCCAGGGCGACCACTACCAGTTCAACGCGAAGAAGTACGCCGCCGACCCGGAGGCGATGACCGAGGAGATCCGGCGCGCCTGCCGGCTCGCGATCGAGGCCGGCTACCGCAACATCGACATCGACAGCTCCACGCTCGTCGACCTCTCGAAGCCGAACCTCGACGAGGAGCAGCGCGAGAACTACACCCGGGCGGCGGAGCTCACGGCGCTCATCCGGACCCTCGAGACCGACGGCGTGACGATCAGCGTGGGCGGCGAGATCGGCGAGGTGGGCAAGCAGAACTCCACCCCCGACGAGCTCCGCGCGTACCTCGATGGCTACAACCGCGAGCTCGCCAGGCGCGCCCCGGGCGCGACGGGCTTGTCAAAGGTCAGCGTCCAGACCGGCACGTCCCACGGCGGCGTGCCGCTCCCCGGCGGCGGCGTGGCCGAGGTCAAGCTGGACTTCGACGTCCTGGGCCGCCTGGGCGTGCTGGCCCGCGAGTACGGGCTCGCCGGGGCCGTGCAGCACGGCGCCTCCACGCTGCCCGACGAGCTGTTCCACCGGTTCCCGGCCGTCGAGACGGCGGAGATCCACCTCGCGACGGGCTTCCAGAACGCGCTCTACGAGCACCCGGCGTTCCCCGAGGCGCTCCACCGCGAGATCGAGGGCTGGTGCTTCGCCAACGCGCTGGACGAGCGCAAGCCGGACCAGACCGACCAGCAGTTCGTGTACACGTCGCGCAAGAAGGCGATCGGGCCGTTCAAGCGGCAGCTGTGGGAGCTGGCGACCAAGGACGAGATCCTCGCCGCGCAGGCCCGCAAGGTCGCGTTCCTGTTCACCGAGCTGGGCGTCAACGGGTCGATGGCGATGGTCGATCGCCTGGTGCGTCCGGTCCCGGTCTCGCGCCCGCTGCCGGGCTCGCTGCGCGCGGTCGCGGCGGGCTGACATGACGGACGGCCCCGGCCGGGTGTTCGCCGCCGGGGGACCGGAGCCGCTCCCGGTCGCGATCCGCCTCGAGATCCCCGGCGACGAGCCGGGGATCCGCGCGGTGGAGCTCGCCGCCTTCACGGGACCGGAGGAGGCGGACACGGTCGATCGGATGCGCAGCGAGGCACCCGCCGGGTGGCAGTCGCTGGTCGCCACGGACCACCACGCCCGGATCGTCGGCCATCTGCTCATGTCGCCGTGCCCGGTGGTGGACGAGGAGGAGGAGGTCCTCGGCGAGGTGCTCGCCATCGGCCCCGTGGCCGTGCTGCCGGAGCTTCAGTTCCGAGGCGTGGGCTCCGCGCTGATGACCGCGGCGATCGGGCTCGCCATCGCGCGTGCGGTCCCCGCG
>CAYJOH010000571.1:0-1533 GCA_964371685.1 uncultured Anaerolineaceae bacterium | reverse complement strand
CCAGGCCAGCAGCAGGATGCCCACGCCCGCCAGGAGCGAGCGGACCCAGCGCACGCCGACGAGCGTGCCCGCGCCCACGAGGCCGGCGAGGACGATCGCCAGCGACGCCACCTCCGGGTGGAGGAACGGGGTCGAAGCGATCTCGCCCAGCCGGCGCGGCGGGAACTCGGTCGCGAGCAGCAGGGCAACGGCCATCGCGCCCGCGACGGCGCCGCCGAGCGAGGCCGACCAGCCGAAGGTCGTCCAGCCGGCGACCGGCGCCAGCCCCATGTCGACCGGCAGCCGTCGGAGCAGCCGGTCCAGGACGAGGCCGGCCAGCGCGATCAGCGTCAGCGCGGCGGCGAGGGCCGTTCCGCTGAGCTCGAACGTCAGGGCGTAGGCGGCGAGCACGATGCCGCCCGCGGCGAGCAACGAGCGCAGCCAGCGGACCGGGACCACCGCCACGCCGATGGCGATCGCGAGCAGCACCGCGCCGAGCGAGGCCGCGGCGGGATGCAGGAAGGCGGGATCGAACGTGGACCGGGCCGGGATGCCGGCGTCGCGGAGCGGGTACTCGACGACCAGCAGGTGGCCGACCGCCAGGACACCCAGCACCGCGGCGGCCGCGGCGGACCACCGGTGGCGGCGGCGCACGGCGAGCCAGGCCAGCGCGACGGCCTCGGCCGCCCAGGCCATCGGCACGGCCGGCGCCCCGAGTTGCACGAACGCGGCGATGGCCAGCAGCGCGGCGCCCGTCCCGGCGACGAGGTTGCCGAACAGGTGCTCCATCCCCTGCCGGGACAGGAACCAGCCGCCGACCAGCAGGTGCGCCAGCGACGACGTGGCGATGAACGTCCCTCGCCACGGCTCGAGGTCGCCGGCGAGGACGACGAACCCGCCCCACAGCAGGAACACGCCGTTGGCGAGCACCAGGGTCGCGCTCGACGGGCGGAGGTCGTCGCGGCGGATGCGGACCTCCTCGCCGGCCGCGGCGACGATGTTGATGGCCCAGAAGCCGACGACGGCGACCACGGCCTGTGCCGGGTCCGGGTCGCCGGTGAGCCAGCTCGCGAGCTGTGGCGCGGCCAGCACGAACGCGATGGCCGGCAGCCAGCGCCAGGATCGGAACAGCGCGATCGCCGTCGTGCCCACCAGGGTCACGGCCACGAAGCCGAGCGTCAGCAGCGTCGGCGACGCGCCGACGACCGGCGGAGCCACGAGGGCCGCGATCAGCCCGAACACGGCGACCTCGCGGGCGTCGAACCGGATCGCGAGGGCCGCGGCCGCGATGGCGGCGACGAGCGCGCCCGCCAGGCCGACCTCGGGCACCACGAGCCCGTACAGCCGCGTGGCGGCGAGCAGCGCGATCGAGAAGATGCCGAGGCCGACGGCGGTCAGCACGTTGCCCAGCAGCCGGTTCGCGCGGGCGAGCAGGAACCCACCGGCGCCGAATGCGACCATGCCGGCCGCGAGCCCGATCAGGACCCGCATCGGCTCGTTGATCCAGCCGCGGCTGAAGGCGAGGCTGAGGAAGAACACCGCGGCGGCCACGAG
>CAYJOH010000570.1:0-1537 GCA_964371685.1 uncultured Anaerolineaceae bacterium | reverse complement strand
CTTCCTGCGCCAGGTCGCTGGCCTGCGCATGTGGTGGGCCGCGACCGACGCCCCCGAGGAGTACGAGGACGCGCTGCTGGACGCCTTCGCGGCGGGGGTCCCCGACGCAGACCGCTCGGCGCTCCCGGACCCCGCGGTCGTGCTGCCGTGGGCCGTGCTCCGCTCGCCGTCCGGCACCCGCAAGCCCACCGGGATCACCAACCCGCTGCTGCCCGAGGTGAAGGCGCCCGAGCCGCCGCCGGTGACCCGGGTGGTGGACCTGCCGCCGGCCGAGGCGGAGGGGGCGCGGGACGAGGCCAAGCGCGGCCGCCGTCCGGCGCCGGGCCGCGGCGTAGGTCGCGTGGCGGCCGCGGCCGCGTACGCCGCCCAGGGATCGCCACGCGCCGCACCCGAGCCGATCTACCTCTCGCCCGAGGGGCTGGAGCGCCTCGAGGCGGAGCTGGCCGCGCTGCTCGTCGAGCGGCCCGGGGTCATCCGGCGGATCGCCACGGCGCGCGAGCACGGCGACCTCAAGGAGAACGCGGAGTACCACGCCGCGCGCGAGGAGCAGGGGTTCCTCGAGGGCCGGATCAAGGCCCTGGAGGCCAAGCTCAAGAAGGCCGTCGTGGTGTCGCCCACGGAGCGCGGCGCCCACGTGGAGCTGGGCTCGCGCGTGCGCGTCGAGGTGGACGGCGAGGAGACCGTCGTCCAGGTCGTGAGCTCGGCCGAGGCGAACTCGCGCGAGGGCCGGATCTCGTCGGTGTCGCCGGTCGGCGAGGCGCTGATGGGGCGCCGGGTCGGCGACGTCGTGACGATCCGGACGCCGGGCGGCGACGTCCGCTACGCGGTGCTGGGCATCGAGTAGCCCGCCCTCAGGCCCGCTGCCCCTCGCCGCGGCGCCCGAACAGCGACAGGACGACCAGCAGCACGCCGAGGCCGATGACGATCACGGGCAGCGCGTCGTCGAGGCCGGCGATCCGGCCGCCGGACAGGCCGAGCGCGCCCTCGAAGAACAGCGCGAACCCGGCGAACAGGCCGAGGCCGACCAGCGTGGTCCGCAGCCCGTCGCCGGCCAGCTCGCGATCACCGCGGACCAGCCCGTAGGCGAGCATGCCGAGCCCCGGGCCCGTGGGCGCGACCAGCGCCCAGGCGTAGGCCCACGTCTCGTACAGGCCGTTCGCCTCCTGGAACCACAGGATGGCGCCCACGATCGTGACGATCGCACCCGGGATGGCGAGGCCCAGGCCGCCCCGGGGCGGGATCGCGAACGAGGCGACGAACATGCCCAGCCCGGGGATGATGATCCACAGCGGCCAGGCATCGGGGCCGAGCGTGATGTCCAGCACGCGGCCGGCCAGGAACGCGGAGCCGATGACGATCAGGATGATCCCGCCCACGATGCCGGTCTGTGGCGGCCGGGCCTGTGCCGGGGGCCGGCCGAATGCCTGGCTGGGGGCCGGGCGGCCGGGCGGCGTCGATGCCGACGCGGCTGCCGTGCCCGGCTGGGGCGCCGCGGGCGCGGGCGTCGCGGCCGCCGGGGGCGCGAACGGCTCGGGCG
>CAYJOH010000569.1:0-1539 GCA_964371685.1 uncultured Anaerolineaceae bacterium | reverse complement strand
GGCTCCGCGACTCGCCGGCCGAGCCTGGGCCGGACGACGAGGCCTGACCCCCGCGATAGCCTCGCGCCCGCCTGACACCCGCCCCGCGCCGTGCTATCCTCCGCCGTCGGCCGCGCCGATCCGGCATGCCGCCCGTACCCCGAGCCCACAGCAGCCGCGGCTGCCGACGACCGAACAAGGACCGCCCACCGTGAACGTGCTCAACGAGATCGTCCAGGACCAGCTCCGTACCGACCTTCCGGAGATCACCCCGGGCGACACCGTGAAGGTCTCGGCCAAGGTCGTCGAGGGCAACCGCGAGCGCATCCAGGTGTTCGAGGGGCTCGTGATGCGGATGCGCAACAGCGGCATCGCGTCCACGATCACCGTGCGCCGGATCGCGTCGGGCGTCGGCGTCGAGCGGACGTTCAAGCTCCACAGCCCGCGGATCGAGAAGATCGAGGTCGTCCGCCACGGCCAGGTCCGCCGCGCCAAGCTGTACTTCCTGCGCAACCGCGTCGGCAAGGCCGCGACCACGCTCCGCGAGCGCCGGTAGCCGCCTCCCGACGGGCTCGTCGAGGCCCACCGCCGCCCGACGACCCCCGCTCCGGCGGGGGTCGAACCATGTCCGGCCCGGGGCGGTACGCTAGCGCCCGATGGCCGCGATCGTCCCCACCCTCCGCTGGGAGCGCCCCCTGTGGCGCAACGGCGCCACCCGCGTGGCCGGCGTGGACGAGGTGGGCGTGGCCCCGACCTGCGGCGCCGTGGTCGCCGCGGCCGTGATCCTGCCGCCCAACTGCCACCGCATCCCCGGCGTGCGGGACTCCAAGACGCTGTCCGCCGCGCAGCGGGAGCGGCTGGCCCCGATCATCCGGAGGCGCGCGCTGGCCGTCGGCGTGGGTGCCGCGTCGGTCGCGGACATCGACCGGTTGAACATCTACCACGCGACGCACCTCGCGATGCGGCGCGCGATCGCCCGCCTCGGTGGCCACGACCACGTGCTGGTGGACGGGCTGCGGATCGCGGACTTCGAGGCGCAGGTCGGGCCATACACGGCGATCGTGGACGGCGACGCACGCGTGTACTCGATCGCGTGCGCGTCCGTGATCGCGAAGACCGTCCGCGACCGGATGATGCAGCGGCTCGCCGTCCGCTACCCGGACTACGGCTGGGAGCGCAACGCCGGGTACGCCACCGCGGAGCACCGGGCCGCGATCCGGGCGCACGGCCTGACGCCGCACCACCGGCGCAGCTGGCAGGCGCTCCAGGTGCTGCTCGCCGGTGACCAGCTGGGCCTGTTCGACGCCGAGACGGCGACCGGGCTGCCGGTCGAGGGCGACGCTGACGGCCTGCTGCTCGATGCGATCGCGCTCGACGCGCTCGGCCACGAGGCCATGGACGCCGCCGACGCCCTGGCCGAGGACGCATTCGCCACGACCGGCTGAGGGCCGTCCGTCGGGGGCACAATGGTCGCGTCGCGACGCTCGATGGGGTGGCGCCGGACCTCGGAGGGTGGCTGGTGGCAGGCGAGCCGAAGCGCACGCGCCTCGTGTTCATGGG
>CAYJOH010000568.1:0-1545 GCA_964371685.1 uncultured Anaerolineaceae bacterium | reverse complement strand
CGGCGCACGGACGCCCGCCCTGGGCCGGGCAGGCGCCGCCCGCCGGGCAGGTTCGGAACGCCCCGCCGCGGGCGACCGCCGGGCACGCTCGGGACGCCCCGACGCGCCCCGCCCCGCCCTACCCCCGCAGGCGCGCCGCGGCGGGCTGGTCGGCGAACACGGTGAGGCGCGGGTGCCGGCGCAGCCAGGAGGCCGGACAGTCGGGGCCCTCGGGCTCCTCGAGCGTCCGCCGGAGGATCGCGGCCTTGCGCTCCCCGGTGACCAGGAGCCAGGCCTCCCGGGCCTCGAGCAGCCGCGCCAGTCCGATCGTGATCCCGGCGGTGGGCGCGATCGTGGCCCCGTAGCGCGCCCCGGCAGTCTCGCGGCTCGACGCCGCCAAGCGCACGAGACGGGTCGGGTCGCCGGGCCGCGAGCCCGGCTCGTTGAGGCCGACGTGCCCGTTCATGCCCAGGCCCAGGAGCGCGAGGTCGAGCCCCGCCGCGGCGGCGTCGAGGCGGGCGACGGCCGCGTCCGGGTCGAGGTCCCCGTCGATGGTGACGAACGACGCGGGCGGCACCCGCAGCCGGCCCAACAGCTCGCGACCCAGCCGCGCCGCGCAGCGCGCCGGATCGCCGTCCGGCAGCCCCACGTACTCGTCGAGCTGGACGACGGTCGCCGCCGCGAACGACACCTCGTCGCGGGCCTCGGCCGCGACCAAAGCCGCGTATACCGGCCCCGGCGTGTCCCCGGTGGGCAGGCACAGGCGCGCGTCCGGCCGCTCGCGCAGGCGGGTGGCGAGCTCCGCCGCGACGGCAGCGGCCCAGGCGCGCTCGGGCAGGACCTCCAGGCGGAGCCCGCCGGCGGTCACGCGCCGGAGACGACGCGGTCGACGAAGTCGCCGGTGGCGGGGTCCTTGAGGATCAGCTTCTCGCGCCCGTCGGGCAGCACCTCGCGCTTGATCACCACCATGCCCTCGTACGCCTGGGGCGACTTCGCGATCCGCGGCGTCGAGCCGCCGCGCCACTCGAACAGCTCCACGGGCTCCCAGGCGCCGCTGCTCGCCGACCGGTAGGCGGCGTCCATGACCGCGTTGACCACGTAGCCGTCGTAGAACGTCTCGCGCGGCGTGCCGCCCGTGTCGAGCGCGTTGAACATGTCCGTGAACATGTCCACGTAGCCCAGCTCCGAGACCTCGTCGCCCACCGGGAACAGCCAGCCGGCCGCCGTCTCGGCCTTCTCGGCGACGTACCCGCCGCTGCCGCCGGCCGTGAACATCTCGTAGCCGGTGCGCAGGAAGTGGTTGAGCCAGATCGTGCCCCCCGTGCCGGCCACCTCGTCGCGCAGGTCCATGCCGCCCCGGAACGTCCAGCTGACCTCGAACTGCCCGATGGCACCGGACTCGAACCGGATCAGCGCGATCGCGTTGTCCTCGTCGTCGATCGGGTGGACGATCGTGTCCGTGTGGCACATGACCGCGACCGGGCGGTTGCCCTTGCCCACGAAGCTCCGGATGATCTCGATGCAGTGGCAGCCGAGGTCGATGATCGCGCCGCCGCCCGTCAGCCG
>CAYJOH010000567.1:0-1546 GCA_964371685.1 uncultured Anaerolineaceae bacterium | reverse complement strand
CCATCACGAGCGCGAGGTTGGACACCAGGCCGTCGTTGGCGCCGAACACGGTGGGACGCAGGACCGCGTTGGCGGCCGTCTCGTGGGGTTCGGAGGCGTCGGGGAGCGCGTGCTCGCGGATGGCAGTACGTGACGTCATCGCCCGCGAGGCTAGGTGAGGTCCGTGCCGGCGGACAGGGCCCACGGCCATGCCGGGGCGTGCCGAAGCGACCGGCCGAACGGGACGTTCCGGCGCGGCGTCCGGGACGTCCCGCCGTGCCGGTGAATGCGCAGCCGCGTCGTCAGGCCACCCACACCAGGCGACCTTTGCCCAGGAACCGCGCCGTCTCCGCCACCACCGCCGGCGCGAACGCGACGGCCAGGACCAGGAGCCAGTCCTCGGGTGCCAGCGGGGTCGCCCGGAACGCGTCGGCGAGGACCGGCAGGTACGGGATCAGGGCCTGGATCGCGACGGCGACCACGCACGCCCCGAGCAGGAACCCGTTGCGGCCCAGCCGGTGGATCGGCTCGCGGATGCTGCGGTTCCAGTACGCGCGGACGCACTGGCTCACGACCAGGGTCGTGTAGGCGAGCCACGCCGCATGCTCGAAGCCGCCGGGGTGGGTCAGCATCACGGCGAGGGCGGCCAGGGCGGTGAACCCGCCCGCCCCCACGATCCCGCCCAGGATCCCGTTGCTGAGCAGCGGCCGCTCGGCGTGGCGCGGCGGCCGGGTCATGAGGTCGGGCTCGGGCGGCTCGCGCTCGAAGGCGATCGACGTGGACAGGTCGATGAACAGCTCCATCCACAGGATCTGGAGCGGCAGGAGGACCTGGCGCTCGGCGACGAAGATCGTGGACACGAGGATGAAGCCCAGGAACGCGACGTGGGTCGAGACCACGAAGATCAGGCCCTTCTGGACGTTGTCCACGATCCGGCGGCCCTCGGCCAGGCCGAACATCAGGGTCGCGAACGAGTCGTCGCCCAGGACGAGGTCCGAGGCCTCGCGCGCGACGGCGGTGCCGCTGCCCATCGCGACCGCGACGTCCGCCCCGTGGAGCGCCGGCGCGTCGTTCACCCCGTCCCCGGTGACCGCGACGATCCGGTGGTCGGCGCGGGCCGCCCGGACGAGGCGCAGCTTCTGCTCCGGCGTGGACCGCGCGACGACGTGGAGGTCCGACAGCTCCGCCGCGAGCCGCGCGTCGTCCCAGCCCGCGACGTCCTCGCCGGTGACGATCCGGTCCGCGTCGAGGCCGGCCTCGCGGGCGATCGTCGCGGCCGTGCGCGGGTGGTCGCCGGTGACGACGATGACCCCGATGCCGGCGCCCCTGGCCATGGCCAGCGCCTCGGCGATCCCCGGCCGGATGGGGTCCGCGAACCCGATCAGCGCCCGCATCCGCCACGGCCCGCCGTCGACGTTGCGGGCCAGCGCGACCAGCCGCTCCCCCGCCGCGGCGGCGTCCTCGATCAGCGCGGCCCAACGCTCGCGCTCCGCGCCGCCGGACCCGCCGGCGTCCGCGTCCGCGTCGGCGCCCGCCGCCGCGTAGCCGAGCACGACCTCCGGCGCCC
>CAYJOH010000566.1:0-1548 GCA_964371685.1 uncultured Anaerolineaceae bacterium | reverse complement strand
GCGGACCCGGACCTCGTATTTCTACAACGGGTCGTTCACGCCGTACGGTCGCTCGTGGGGGGCGCTGACCGGCGGGGCCTGCGGCTCGCCGAGCCCCAGCGTCTCGATCGACCCGTGCGTGCCGCCGAGCGGCTCGCCCGATCCCTCGGCCTCTCCCTGGGTGCCGTGCCCGTCGCCGTCCGAGTCGCTCGCATCACCCAGCGACAGCGCCCCGCCGAGCCTCGAGCCCACGCCCACGCCGCAGCCCGAGCCGACGCCGACGCCACCGCCTGAGCCGACGCCCACGCCACCGCCTGAGCCGACGCCCACGCCACCGCCTGAGCCGACCCCGACGCCTGCGCCGTCCTGAGGCCGGCCCCGGGCGCCCCGCGTTCTCAACGTTCTCTCAGCGAATCCGTCTATCATCCGGCGCGGCCGGGTCCCGGGGCGCCTCGCCGCCCGCAAGGTGACCGGGCCGCCAACCCGTCAACCCCCAGCAACCGAAGAGCTGCAACGGAGATGCGCATGTCGGATCGCGTTTCCGGGCGCCCCGGCCGCCGCCTCGCGGCCGGTCGTCTCGCCCTCGTCCTCGGTCTCGTCGCCACGGTCGCCGGACCCGCCGCGCCGCTCGCCGGCGCCGCGGAGGGCCTGACCGTCACCACGCCGTTCCCCGCCGTCGTCGTGGAGGCCGGCGACACGGCCTCGTTCCGGTTGTCGGTGGACGTCGCCGTCGCCCGGCGCGTGGACCTCCGCGCGACCGGCGTCCCGAGCGGCTGGACGGCACGCTTCCGGGGCGGCGGGCTGGTGGTGGACGGCGCGTTCGTGGACCCGGACGACCCGCCCGAGATCACGCTCGACGTCGAGGTCCCCGACGACGCGCCGGCCGGCTCCACCACGATCACGGTGGAGGCCGCCTCGGGCGCCCTGGCCGACCGGCTGCCGCTGACGATCCGGGTGGCCGAGACCGTGGCCGGCAGCGTCGCGCTGACGTCCGACTTCCCCGAGCTGCGCGGCCCCTCCGACACGACGTTCACGTTCAACGTGACCCTCAGCAACGACACGGCCGCCGAGGCCGCGTTCGCGATGGACGCCACCGGGCCCGCCGGCTGGACGGTCACCGCGCGGCCCGCCGGCCAGGCGCAGGCCACCACCACCACCGTCGCCGCGGGCGGCACGGGCTCGATCACCGTCACGGCGGAGGCCCCCACGGGTGTCGCGGCGGGCACGTTCCCCATCGCGGTCACCGTGTCCGGCGGCGGTGAAACCGCCTCGCTCGACCTGCAGGTCGTGATCACCGGCACCTACACCCTCACGGTGTCCACGCCGGACCAGGTGCTGTCCACGACGGCCAACGCCGGCTCCACGCGCTCGTTCCAGCTCACGATCACCAACTCCGGCACGGCCCCGGTCACCGCGGTCACGCCCTCGGCGGGCACGCCGACGAACTGGGAGGTCACGTTCGACCCCGAGACGATCGCGTCGATCGAGCCCGGCACCACCCAGACGGTCAGCGCGCAGATCACGCCCACCGGCGACGCCATCGCCGGCGACTACGACGTCACGATGACC
>CAYJOH010000565.1:0-1548 GCA_964371685.1 uncultured Anaerolineaceae bacterium | reverse complement strand
GCCCCACGAGATGGTCATCGGGCGCTGCCAGCGCAGCGACGACGTCGTGGAGCCGCGCCTCAAGACCCAGTGGTTCGTGCGCACCGCGCCGCTGGCCGAGGCCGCCCTCGAGGCCACCCGGTCCGGCCGCACCACGATCCTCCCGGAACGGTTCGAGAAGGTCTGGGAGCACTGGATGACCAACATCCGCGACTGGAACGTGTCACGCCAGCTGTGGTGGGGCCACCGGATCCCGGCCTGGTACTGCCCGGACGGCCATGCCACGGTCAGTGCAGACCCCGCCGGTCCGCCCGCCTGCGAGACCTGCGGCAGGCCGTCCGCGGACCTCGAGCAGGACCCGGACATCTTCGACACCTGGTTCAGCTCCGGGCTGTGGCCGTTCTCCACCCTGGGCTGGCCGGACCGCACCGATGACCTGCGCCGGTTCTACCCCGGCTCGGTGATGGAGACCGGCTACGACATCCTGTTCTTCTGGGTCGCCCGGATGATGATGCTGGGCATCGAGCTGGCCGGCGACATCCCGTTCCACACGGTCTACCTGTCGGGCCTGATCCGTGACCCCTACGGCCAGAAGATGTCGAAGACGAAGGGCAACACCGTCGATCCGCTGGGCATGATCGACGAGATGGGCGCCGACGCCCTGCGCTTCGCGCTCGTCCACGGGACGACGCCGGGCAACGACCAGCGGTTCGGCGGCGCGAAGGTCGAGAACGCGCGCAACTTCGCCAACAAGCTCTGGAACGCGACGCGCTTCGTGCTCGGTGCGCGCCCGTCGACGATCGCCGCGGACGCGGCGCGCGAGACGCCGGACGCGGCAGTGCTGGGGCCGGCCGACCGCTGGGTGCTGTCCCGGGCCGCGGGCACGGTCGCGGCCGTGGACCGGGCGCTCGCGGACTACGCGTTTGGCGAGGTCAGCCGGCTCCTGTACGAGGCGATCTGGAACGAGTTCTGCGACTGGGGCCTCGAGCTGGCCAAGGTCCGCCTGGCCGACGAGCGGCTGTCAGCCGCCGAGCGTGAGGCGACGTGGTGGGCGCTGGTCGAGGCCCTTGACACCTACCTGCGCCTGCTCCACCCGCTGATGCCGTTCCTGACCGAGCAGCTGTGGGGCGTGCTGCCGCACCGGGCCACGGACCCGGCGCTGCTCGTCGTCGCCCGCTGGCCCGGGGTGGGGGAGCGCGACGAGACGGCCGAGGCCGAGGTGGGCGCGCTCGTGGAGCTCGTCCGGGCCGTGCGCAACGCGCGGGCCGACGCGAGGGCGGAGCCTCGGGCCTGGCTGCCGCTGGACGTGTACGTGGACCCGGAGCTGGGCGACGCGCTGGAAGCCCTCCGGCCGGCGATCGAGCGGCTCGCCAGGGCCCGCCCGCTGCGTCGCCACGTGACGCGCGAGGCGCTGCACGGCATCGCCGGGGCGGCCGGCGGCCTGTCGGTGATCGCCGGGGCGGCCGAGGCCATCGTGGGTCTCGGTGCCGGGGACGAGGGGGCCGCGGCGGCCGATCGCGCCCGCCGGGAGAAGGAGCTCGCCGAGGCCGGGCGGCGGTTAGGCGCGGC
>CAYJOH010000564.1:0-1557 GCA_964371685.1 uncultured Anaerolineaceae bacterium | reverse complement strand
GCCGGCGTTGGTGATGAACCGCTTCTCGCCGTCGATGACCCAGGTCCCGCCGTCCCGACCCCGCTCGTGGCGGGCCGTCGTGCGCGTGCCGCCCGCGTCCGAGCCGGCGTTCGCCTCCGTGAGCCCGTACGCGCCCAGCATCCGGCCGCTCGCCAGCGGCGTCAGGAACCGGTCCCGCTGGTCGTCCGTGCCGGAGATCAGGAGCGGGCCGCAGCCCAGGCTCGTGTGCGCCGCGACGATCAGGCCGAGCGAGCCCCAGACCCGGGCGATCTCCTCGACCGCGATCGCGTAGGCGAGGGTGTCCATCCCGGCGCCGCCCCAGCGCTCCGGGACGTTGATCCCGAGCCAGCCCAGCTCGCCGATCCGGCGGACGATCTCGACCGGGAACCGGCGGGCCCGCTCGTGCTCGTCGACGACCCCGGCGACCTCCGTCGTCATGAAGTCGCGGATCGTATCGCGCAGCAGGACGTGGTCCGGCGTGAGGTCGAGGTCCATGGCGCGAGCGTACCATCGCGGACGCCCCGCGCCCGTTCCTGCTAGCCTCGCCCCGGCATGCCCGAGCCGGCCGTCCCTTCCATCGCCCCGCCCGCCCCCGCCCCCCACGCCGGATCTCCGTCCGCGCTGCGACGGGCGATCCTGCTGCACCTCCGGCGCGCCGGACCGTCCACGCCGGACGCGATCGCCGGGTCGCTGTCCGCCAGCCGGAGCGGCGTGGCCCAGCAGCTCCGGGCGCTCGACGGCGCGGGCCTCGTCAGCCGGACCTCCGTCCGTCATGGCGTGGGGCGGCCGCGTCACCTGTACGACGTCACGACCGACGCCCAGGACCTGTTCCCCACCGACTACGACGGGCTCGCCACCGGGCTGCTGGCGGCGATCCTCGAGGTCGGCGGCGACCGGCTGCTCGACGAGGTGTTCGCGGCGCGCTGCCGGCAGGCGCAGGCGATCGTCCGGCAGCGGATGGACGCGGCCCTGCCGCCCGACGCGCCGGTCGCCGCGCGGGTCCTCGAGCTGGCCCAGATCCAGGACGAGCTGGGCTACCTGTCCGAGGCGGTGATCGAGGACGGCACGATCCGGTTGCTGGAGCACAACTGCGCGGTCCTCGACGTCGCCCGGGGGAGCCCGGCCGCCTGCGCCGCCGAGCTGGACCTGTTCCGCGGCGTGCTGGGCACGGACGTCGAGCGGGTCCGCCACATCGCCGCCGGGGACCGATGCTGCGAGTACCGGGTGGTGGCGCCGGCCGAGGCCTGATCGGCGCCCGCCGCGTCCGCGCGCGCGCCGGGGCGATCGGGCGGGGCGATCGGGCGAGGCGTCAGGCCTCCTCGCGCTCCACGACGTCGCGCCGGGCGGGCTCGCGGCGCGGCAGCGGGACCTCGGACACGTTGGGCACGAACGACGCGGCGAGCGATGCGGCGGCGATCAGCTGCTGCTCCTCGACCGACAGGATCCCGAGCCGGCCGAGCGTTGCGAGCTCGTCGCGGATGTAGGTCTTGAGCATCTCCGGGCCGTCGGTGCTGATCGTGTAGCGCACGCCGTTGCGGTGGAACTGGTCGAAGATCC
>CAYJOH010000563.1:0-1561 GCA_964371685.1 uncultured Anaerolineaceae bacterium | reverse complement strand
TGACGACCCGGAAGCCCTCCTCGGACAGGGCGATCGACACGAGCTTGGTGATCCTCGGTTCGTCGTCCGCGACGAGGACGAGCGGCTGCATGCTCACGCGATGTCACCTCCGGTGCGCCGACAGTGTGCGCCCGCGCCCAAGGCGGTGCACGGCCCGCAACCCGCCCGGTCCGCGCCCGCAACCCGATCGCCCCGCCGGGCGAGCGGCGATGATCGGGTACCCTGCGGAGCAGCGCGGCGCGGCGTCCCGGCCCTCCCCGCCGGCCCCGCGCCCCCGGAAGACACGCCTGGAGCCCGATGTTCGACGAGTTCAAGCACCAGCTGCCCGACATCGACGAGACCGAGACCACCGACTGGGTCGCGTCCTTCGACCAGGTCCTCGACCAGGAGGGCGAGAACCGGGCACGGTTCCTCATGTTCAAGCTGCTCAAGCGCGCGCGGCAGCGGCAGATCGGGCTCCCGGCCCTCACCCAGACCCGGTACATCAACACGATCAGCCCGGAGCAGGAGCCGTTCTTCCCGGGCGACGAGGTGCTCGAGCGGCGCATCCGCCGCCTGATCCGCTGGAACGCAGTCGCGATGGTGCTCCGGGCCAACAACCGGTTCCCGGGCCTCGGCGGCCACCTCGCGACGTACGCGTCGGCGGCCAGCCTGTACGAGGTCGGCTTCAACCACTTCTTCCAGGGCAAGGATCACCCGGGCGGCGGCGACCAGATCTACTTCCAGGGCCACGCGGCCCCCGGCATCTACGCCCGGGCCTTCCTGGAGGGCCGCCTGAGCGAGGACCAGCTGGACCACTTCCGGCGCGAGACCGGCGGCAACGGGCTCAGCTCCTACCCGCATCCGCGCCTGATGCCGGAGTTCTGGGAGTTCCCCACGGTCTCGATGGGCCTGGGCCCCCTGGCCGCCATCTACCAGGCCCGGTTCAACCGCTACCTGGCCAACCGGGAGATCCGGGACACGAGCCAGCAGCGGGTGTGGGCGTTCCTCGGCGACGGCGAGATGGACGAGCCGGAGGCCATCGCCGGCATCTCGCTCGCTGCCCGCGATGGACTCGACAACCTCACCTTCGTCATCAACTGCAACCTGCAGCGCCTCGACGGCCCCGTCCGGGGCAATGGCAAGGTCATCCAGGAGCTGGAGGGCCTGTTCCGCGGCGCCGGCTGGAACGTGATCAAGGTGATCTGGGGCCGCGAGTGGGACGAGCTCCTGGCACGCGACGTCGACGGCGTCCTGGTCGAGAAGATGAACGAGACCGTGGACGGCGAGTTCCAGAAGTACTCGGTGTCCACCGGCGCCTATGTCCGCGAGCAGTTCTTCGGCCCCGACCCGCGGCTGCGCCGGATCGTCGAGCACCTGTCGGACGACGACCTCCTCAGGCTGCGCCGGGGCGGCCACGACTACCGCAAGGTCTACGCCGCGTACAAGGCGGCGACCGAGTTCCGGGGGATGCCGACGGTCGTGCTCGCCAAGACCGTCAAGGGCTGGACCCTCGGCCGGGGCGTCGAGGCGCGCAACATCACCCACCAGGCGAAGAAGCTGTCCGAGGACGAGCTGCGCG
>CAYJOH010000562.1:0-1577 GCA_964371685.1 uncultured Anaerolineaceae bacterium | reverse complement strand
TTGGCCGAAGTCCGAGTGGGTGAGAACGAGACGTTCGAGAGCGCCCTCCGCCGCTTCAACAAGAAGATCCAGCAGAGCGGCATCCTCGCGGAGGCTCGCCGGCGCGAGCACTACGAGAAGCCGTCGGTGAAGCGGAAGCGCAAGGAAGCGAAGCGCAAGAAGAACGCACGCGCGAGCCAGGGTTGAGCCCCGGACCGCGGACCCGTCACAGGGGCGGGACCGCGGACCTGGACAGTGACGCCCGACGCGTCGACCGGGACCGGGATCCCGGTTCCCCACCATCGGCGCAGCTCGCGGGCACGGCCCAACCGTCGGGCACAGCGACGGAGCCGTGACACCCGAGGAGCCATCCGGTGACCCTTCGCGAACGACTCCACGACGACACGATCGCAGCGATGCGGTCGGGTGACGTGCTGCGCCGCGACGTGCTGCGCATGGCGCAGAGCGCGATCTACAACGTGGAGAAGGCGAAGCGCACGACCCTGTCCGAGGACGACGTCCTGGGCATCGTCTCGCGCGAGGTGAAGACCCGCCGCGAGAGCGTGGAGGCGTTCCGCAGCGGCGGGCGCGAGGACCTCGCCACCAAGGAGGAGGCGGAGATCGCGATCCTCCAGGGCTACCTGCCCCGGCAGCTGACCGAGGACGAGCTGCGGGTCCTCGTGGACGAGGGCATCGCGGCCACCGGCGCGGCGGGCGCACGCGACCTGGGCAAGGTCATGGGCTGGCTGTCGCCGCGGATCCGCGGCCGGGCGGACGGCAAGGTCGCGTCCGGCCTCGTGGCACAGGCGCTGGCGCGCGCGGACCTCGTCGCGCACGACGGGGCCCACTGAGGCCCGGGACCCGCCATGCTCGCTCGATCCGAACCCGCCGGCCGCTTCACCCGCCGCGACGCCTGGCGCCTGCTGGGCGCGTCGCTGCTGCTGGTCGCCGCCATGTCGGTGATCCTGGGCGTGGACTTCCTGCCCGCCCAGACCCAGCTCGAGGTCGGCAAGCCGGCGCCCGCGATCGTGTTCACGCCCCGGGCCGGGCAGTACGAGAGCGACGTCCTGACGGAAGCCGCCCGCCAGGCGGCGCGCGACGACGTCCCGGACCAGTACGACTTCACGGCCGCGCAGGCGGAGGCGATCGCCGGCCAGCAGGCGCGCGAGTTCGAGCGGCTGGTCAAGCCCATCGATGCCGCCTTCGGCGACGAGGTGACGCCGGAGGACCGCGTGCTGCTCCTGGAGCGGGCGATCCCCGGGTTGTCCGCCGAGCAGCGGGCGACGCTCGTCGGGCTCGAGCCGGAGCGCTGGACCGTGCTCCGGACCGAGGCCGCCCGCGTCCTTGACACGCTGCTGCGCACGGAGCTCAAGGAGCCGCAGGTCCCGGTCGTCCGCGCCGGCCTGGCCGGGAGGATGTCCACCGAGCTCACGGTGGACGAGCGGCAGCTCGCCGCGGCCCTGCTCACCGACCTCGTGGTCGCCAACTCGTCCTACGACCCCGTGCTCACCGAGACCCGCCGCGACCAGGCGGCGTCCGCGGTCGAGCCGGTGATGCGCGAGTGGGAGGACAACGAGGTCATCGTGCGGGTCGGGGAG
>CAYJOH010000561.1:0-1583 GCA_964371685.1 uncultured Anaerolineaceae bacterium | reverse complement strand
GGGGGTAGGCGGCCGGCTCTACATCCGCGACCCGGTAGGCGCCGGACTCGAAGTCGTCGAGGAGGGCGATCAGGGCGCCGGGCGTGAGGCGCTGGTGGATCCAGTAGTCGACCTCGACGAGGACCGGAGCCGGGATCACGAGCGGTTCGTCCGCGCCCTCGATCAGCGCGCGACACGCCACGTGGTCCTGGTCCGAGCGGTCAAGCGACGCGTACAGCGGGCCGGTGTCGAGGATCAGCGCCACGCGCGAGGCTCGGGCCGCTGGTCTCCGGCTAGGCGCGCGGTGTCGGTGGTCCCCGACGCGCCGACGCCAAGGCTTCGCGGCCTGGGGGCATGCAGCTCGATCGTGGCGTCGATCGCCTCCCGGATGAGGGCCGCCATCGACATCCCACGATCCGCCGCGATCCGCCGGAGGCGCGTCCGGGTCTCCACGTCCAGGGTGATGGTGGTGCGATCCATGCTGGCATGCTATCACTCGTGATGGCACCCCGCGGCCTCTTCCGGGGCCGGGCGAGTGCCGGGGCATCGGACGACACCCCGGCACCCGGCGCTGGCGACGGATGGACTACATCGCGGACGCCGTCGACTCCGCGGCCGACCCGTCGCCTGACTCCCAGGCCCGCTCGCCTGCCGGCGCTTCAGCCGGCGCCTCGCGGAGCAGCAGGACCAGCCCGGCCGCGAGCAGCGTGGTCCCGATCCCGACCGCGAACGTGCTCGCGGTCGCGACCGAGAACGCCCCGTGGATCGCATCGACGATCGCCGGCACGAACGGCTCCACGACGGCCCGGACGCCGGCCGGCAGCGAGGCGAGGATCGCCGCGCCCGCGTCACCGACGCCGGTCAGCGCCTCGAGGCCACCGGACCCGGCCAGCGCCTGCCCGACCTCGGGCGGGACCCCGGCCGAGCCCATCGCGGACGGCAGCTCGCGCGTCATCGAGGTCGCGAACAGCGTCCCCGTGATCGCGAGGCCCACCGTGCCACCGACCTGCTGGAAGAACGAGAGGTTGCTGGTGGCGGCGCCGATCTGGGTCACCGGCACGCTGTTCTGGACGATCAGCGGGAACACCGCGAACGTCGGCCCCACGCCCAGCCCGGTCACGAACATCCACGCCCAAAGGATGGGGAGTGGCGTGTCCGCGCGGAGCTGGGTGAGCATCGCGAGGCCGCCGGCCAGCACGACCAGCGCCCCGAACGCCAGCACCCGGTACCGGCCGGTCCGGGCCACGATCTGGCCCGACGCGACCGCGCTGAAGATCAGGCCGCCGAGCAGCGGCAGCATCTGGTAGCCCGAGATCGTGGCCGAGGAACCGCCGACGACCTGGAACCAGCGGGGCAGGAACACGACCGCGGCGAAGAACCCGAACGCGGCCAGGAACACCGCGGACACGGAGACCGTGAACGAGCGGTTGCGGAACAGGCCGAGCGGGACGATCGGCTCGGCCGTCCGAGCCTCGACCCACAGGAAGGCGAGCAGCAAGACGGCGCCGAGGCCGATCAGGCCGCCGACCGCCGGGTCGCCCCAGTCCGAGGTCTGCTTGTTGGTCAGGCCGACCAGGATCGGCACCAGGGCCGCGCTGAACAGG
>CAYJOH010000560.1:0-1585 GCA_964371685.1 uncultured Anaerolineaceae bacterium | reverse complement strand
GCGAGCGCGGCCAGCGCTCCGCCGAGGGCGACGACGACGATGACCGGGATCCTGACCAGCCGGTGCATGGCGCGGACATCATGCGCCCGCGCGCCCGGGCGCGATGCGCGTGTCCCGTCGCCGGCCGCTCGGGGTCGGCGGCCGGTCAGGACAGCGTCTCGATCCTCGGCAGCGGCACGTTCCAGCCGATGAGCTCGCAGCCCAGGAAGTGCGGCGCGCCCTGGCCGGGGGTGCAGCCGGGACAGCCCCAGTAGGTGAGGCCGCCCTCGTCGGCGAGCCACGCGACGTCGCAATCGTGCTCGAGCGGGTCGCACGCGCGGCCGTGGCACACGCAGTTGCAGTGGATCCAGTGCTCGCAGGTACAGGTCGCCGTCGGCGACGGCGTGCGCAGGATGCTGGACGGGAACGGGGACGCCTGCATGTTCGGTCCTTGCTGTCCGCCTGCCGGGGCCGACCCCCGGCTTGTGTGTCCGATTGTCGCCGTCGCGTCAAACGGGTCGACGGCCGTGGCTGTCGGCCGGATGCAACGCGCGTGCGGCCGCACGGAACCGGCCCCGTGACGCCCGTCGTACATACTGGTGTCCGGCACCCACGCGATGGAGGAGCCATGCACCGGGAGATCGAGCGGCTCGTGCGCGAGCAGGCCTCGTGGGCAACGCCGACGGGTGAGCGCGTGCAGGGATGGCTCGGCGAGCTGTTCGGCCGCTATCGCCGCGAGAAGAACCTGCTCAACGGGACGTGGCTGGGTCATCCCGTCCACCCGATGGTCACCGACGTGCCGGTGGGCGCCATGACGATCGCGGCGATCCTCGACGTCACCGGGCAGGAGCGTGCCGCGGACATCGCCCTGGCCACCGGGCTGGCGGCGATGACCGCGTCGGCGGCGACGGGTGCGGCCGACGCCGTGGACACCTACGGCCACCCCCGGGTCCAGGCCACGGTCCACGCGACGCTGATGACCGGCAGCTTCGGCGCGTACCTCGCGTCGCTGCTGTTGCGCCTGCTCGGGCCGAGGTGGCTGCGGCCGGTGGCGGTGCTGGTCTCGTGGCTCGGGTACGGGGCGCTGAGCGCCGGCGCCTACATCGGCGGGGACCTGACCTACCGGTCCGGCAACCAGGTGGACCGCCACGCGTGGCGCGCCGCCGGCCGGAAGTGGAAGGCGCTCGACGTGACCGAGGTGCCCGAGGGGCAGCTGGTGCGGTCGATGCTGGGCACGGAGCCGCTGGTCCTCCATCGGGACGGCGACACGATCCGGGCGCTCCATGCCACCTGCGCCCATGCCGGCGGCCCGCTGGACAAGGGGACCCTGGTGGACGGCTGCGTCGAGTGCCCCTGGCACCAGTCGCGGTTCCGGCTGTCGGACGGGCGGGTCGTCCAGGGGCCGGCCGTCTACGACCAGCCCCGGTACGAGGTGCGGGCGGCCGAAGGCGGCGGGTTCGAGGCCCGACGGCTCGTGGAGGACGGCGACGCCTGACGCGGCTCTACGGGCGCACGAAGGCGGGCGCCGGGGCCTGAGCCGCCGGCCCCCGCCCGGGTACGGTGGCGCGTCAGTCGTTGTCGGTCCCCGCGGGGCCCAGGGCCGCCC
>CAYJOH010000559.1:0-1604 GCA_964371685.1 uncultured Anaerolineaceae bacterium | reverse complement strand
GGCTTCGGGCGCGGGCTCGGCTTCGGGCGCGGGCTCGGCTTCGGGCGCGGGCTCGGCTTCGGGCGCGGCTTCGTCCACTGGTGCGGCTTCGGGTCCGGGCTCGGGGACTTCGGGCTCGGGCTCCGTCGCCGCGTCGGCCGCGGTGGGGCCTTGGGGCCCGGTGCCCGCCTCGGCGGCCGGGGCCGGTTCCGGCGCGTCCTCGGTCTCGTCGCCGGACGACGGCGCCTGCGCGTCGGCGGCCATGGCGGGATCGAGCGGCTCGTCTGCCTGGGGATGCATCGCGACCTCCCTGGTGGCCGGCGGGGACGGCGGTCCGTCCGGGGCCGGGGTATGCGGCGGTGGGTGAGCGGTCCGGTGTGGGATCAGCCTGGCGTGCCGATGCCCGGTGTCACGAGCATCGCCGCCACCAGCCCTGCCACGACGAGCAGGGCCACGGCGATCATCACGTAGCGGGCCGCGCGGGCTCCGGGCACGGCATCCTCCTAGCGGTAGTTCTCGAACTGGAGCGGCAGCGCCTCGTCAAGCGCTCGAAGCCGGGCGATGACGCGTTGCAGCTCGTCCTTGCTCTTGGCGGCGACGCGGATGGCGTCTCCCTGGACTCTGGGCTGGGCCTTGGGGAACTCGTCCCGGATGAGCTTCACCAGCTTGCGGGCCAGGTCGTCCGGCAGCCCGCGGCGCAGCCCGATGACCTGGCGGACCTTGTTGCCGCCCGCCGGCTCCACGGTGCCCCAGTCGAAGATCTTGAGCGACAGGTTCCGGCGCACGGCCTTGCTCTCGATCAGGTCGCGGATCGCGCGGGCCCGGAAGTCGTCGTCGGTCACCAGCACCAGCTGCGTCTTCTCCTGCGTGAGGTCCACGTGCGCGCCCTTGAAGTCGTAGCGCTGGATGACCTCGCGCCGGACCTGGTCGAGCGCGTTGCGGAGCTCCTGCTCGTCGAAGTCCGAGACGACGTCGAACGTGACCTCGCCCGCCATCCCTGCTCCTTCCGTCAGCCCGCGAGCGGATCGCGGGTCACCGTCCACAGCCGCAGGCGCACGATACGCCCGTCCCCGCCGACCTCGGCGGCGAGGAAGCCGGCCTGGCGGACCTTCGACTCGTCAGTCCGGCGCGTCCAGCTGGCATGCCACGCGGCGAGGACCGTGTCGCCCGAGACCCAGTGGCGCTCGACCGCCAGATCGTAGTGGCGCTCGGCCTCCGCCGCCTCCAGCAAGTATGCCCGGAGCGCGTTGTGTCCGGCGAGCGGGGCGGCGAACGGGTCGAGCGAGACCTGGGCGTCCTCCGCGAACAGCCCGCTGAACGCGTCCCCGTCGTAGCGCATCCGCGCCTCGACGAGGGCGCCGAGCAGGTCGTGGCCGGCGGCATAGGTGACGGTCATCCGCCCTCCAGGCGTTCCAGCAGCAGCTCGCCGATGCGGTACGAGCGCCCGCCGCCCATCACCAGCACCGCGTCGCCGGGACGGACCTCGCCGGCCAGCCAGGTCGCCGTCGCCTCCACGGACCCCGGCGCCGCGCCCGGGCTCCCCGGCGCGCGCGCCGCCACGGCCCGCGCCCGGCCCGCCGCCGCGGCGGCCGGGGCGTCCGGATCGCGGCCGGCCCCGCTGTCGG
>CAYJOH010000558.1:0-1620 GCA_964371685.1 uncultured Anaerolineaceae bacterium | reverse complement strand
CGGGACGCCCGGTGCGGCGCGTTCGACGACGACCTCGAGGTGACCCGGGGCTGGGTCGTGAACCCGGACGGCACGGACACCTCGCCGTCCACCGCGCGCTGGACCCGCGCCGATCCGTCGCGCACCACCGCCGACGGCGTCACGCTCCAGCCGTCCGGCGTGCCCTCCGGGCGGGCCGCGCTCGTGACGGGCTCGCCGACGGGCTCGAAGCCGGCTTCCTACGACCTCGACGGCCGGACGACGGTCCGCTCCGCGCCGATCGCGCTGCCGGTGGCGGCCGGCCAGTCGCTGACCTTCCGCTTCCTGTGGGCGCACCGGTCGGACGCGACCGCCGCAGACCACCTGCGGGTGATCGTGGAGGCGCAGGACGGCACGCGGACCGTCGTCTGGGAGCGGACCGGCCGGCGGGTGCTGCTCGCCGGGGCCTGGCGTGCCGCCTCGGTCCCGATGGACGCGTGGGCCGGGCAGACGATCCGGATCCGGTTCGAGGCCCGGGACGCGGCGACCTCCTCGACGGTCGAGGCGGGCATCGACGACGTCCGGGTGACGCGCCCGGCCGGGTGACCAGGCCGAACCGGGTGACCGGGCCGAGCCGGATGACGCGTCCGGCATCGAACGAGCGCGGGTCTCGGCTCAGCCCAGGGCCGCCACGACCTCCGCGATCGAGGGCGCGACCGCGTCCGGGCGGTAGCCGCGCGCGCCGGACGCCGCGGCCGCCAGCTCAGCGTCGCCGTGCTTGCCCGTCCGGACGAACACCGTCCGCAGGCCCGCCCGCCGCCCGCCGCCGATGTCCGAGCCAACGTCGTCGCCGACCATCACGAGGTCTTCCCGCCGGAGTCGCGGCTCCCCGCGCGCGGCCGCCTCGCGCGCCAGCCGCTCGATGGCGACCCGGAAGAACGCCGGCGACGGCTTGCCCACGATCCGCGCCCGCCGCGTCGTCGCCCACTCGAGCGCCACGAGGAACGCGCCGGCGTCCAGCGCGGGGCCCGAGGGGGTGATCCACCACGCGTTGCGGTGCATCCCGATGAGCGCCGCCCCGCCCCGCACCAGCCGGAACGCGCGGTCCAGGTTGTCCTTGGTCAGCTGGTCCGGCGAGTCGCCCAGGACCACCGCCGCCACCTCGGCCGGCGCGGCGTCCGCGGCCGCCCCGTCGACCACGTTGAGCCCCTCGAACTCGCGCCGGGCGTCATCGGAGCTGATCACGTACACCGCCCGGTCGCCGTACTCGCGGCGCACCAGCTCCGCCGACGCCGACAGCGCGGACTGGAACCGGTCCGGCGGGGTGGCGTAGCCGATGCTCGCACCCCAGCGGGCGAGCGACGCGCGCGACACGAGCGAGGTGTTGGTCACGACCAGGTACGGGACGCCGCGCCGGTCCAGCTCCGCGAGCGCCTCCGGGGCCCTCGGGACGGCCTTGCCCGCGAGCACCAGCACCCCGTCCAGGTCCAGCAGCAGGCCGCGCACCCCGTGCAGGGCTGCACGCAGGGCGTCGTCGGATCGGACCGGCTCGGGCATCATGCGCACAGCGTAATCGGAGGAGGGAACGGCGGATGGGACTGCTCGAGGGGCGCAAGGCGCTCGTGTTCGGGGTCGCGAACGACCACTCGATCGCCTGGGGGA
>CAYJOH010000557.1:0-1632 GCA_964371685.1 uncultured Anaerolineaceae bacterium | reverse complement strand
GGTCAGAGCAGCGGGCTTATATCCCGCCGGTTCCAGGTTCGAGTCCTGGCTCCCCTACCACCCCCGGCCGCTACCGGCCGGCGACGACCGACCGGATCAGCTCCACGAGGCGCTCGCGCCGCGCGGGCGTGAGGCCACGCTGCGCGGGGAGGGCCTCCAGCCACGCGGCCAGCTCGGCGGTCCGCACGACGGCGCAGGCCGGCGTCCGCTCGACCCGCATGTCGTCGGTGACGATCGCCGCGTAGACCTTGACCAGGAAGTCGCGGTCGTCGGTGGCCAGCCAGCCTCGGACCCGTTCCGCGTCGCGGGCGGCGCGGTCCAGCGGCGCCTCGATCGGGATCCAGCGTCCGCGCGGCCCCTTGACCTCCCAGCGCGAGCCGACGTGGCGGCTGACGCCGGGGGGCGGCACGTCGCCCAGCACGACCATCCCGAACGGCCCGAGCACGAGCTCGTGGATCCGGCGGCCGCCGGGGATGACCAGGTTGGTCGCCGCGACGTGGTCCGAGCCCAACGCCCGGGCCAGCCGCGGGGTCACGGCGTCAGGGCGCATCGCGGACAGGCTCTCGAGCGTGCCCAGGACCTTGGCCACGCCGATGAGCAGGAACCCGGCCGGCACGACGATCGCGAAGCCCCAGGCGATGATCCCGATGGCCGCCTGCATGGCGCTCGGCCGGCCGGTGGGGACGAAGGTGCCCATGATCGGCGTCCCGACGCACAGGTAGGCGAGCATCGCACCGGCGACGATCAGGAGCACGGCGACGACCGCCGACCGGAGGACGGCGGCACGGCTGGCCCGTGAAGCCGGGGGCGCTGCGGCGATGACCTGCATGCGCGCATCGTCGCGGGCGCGCGTCCGTCCGGGAATGCGACCTTCGGGCTAGGTCACCGGGTTCGACGGTCCATCCCTCCCCACTGCACCGCACCGGACCGCACCCTCGTGGTGTCGGCGCGCACCACTGGATCGCGGGCCAGCGGCCCCCGTTGCGCCATTCGGGCTGGGACGCGCACCGCCGCCGGTCCGGGCGGTCTCGGGACCCCCGTACCATTGCGGCCCGCCTCGCGGACTCCGATGCTCCGGCGTGAACCCCCGCGTACGGGGCCACGGAGGAGGCGGAAGCCTGTTGGTCCACCTCACGAGGCGCGTCACCGCAGCGATCTCCGGCGGGCTCGGCCGTTCCACGACCCGGGCCGGCAGTCTTGCCGCGCTCCTCATCGTGCTCGCGGTGATGCCCGTGTCGGCCGGCCCCACGGACCTCAACAGCCCGTCCGTCTCGCCCGTGACGGGCACGACGGCGGACCCGATCACGTTCTCGGTCACGTTCCGCAGCTCCAAGGGTGACGAGCCGGACTACGTGCGGGTCGTGGTGGGCTCCAAGGTGTTCGAGATGGAGCGCAAGGCGGGGCCCGAGACCTGGAAGAACGGTGTCCGGTTCGCGGTCACGAAGCGGCTCGCCGTCGGCACCTGGGCGGTGCGGTTCGAGGCCAAGTCCGACAACTTCGTCGAAACCCTGACCGGCGGGACCGTGACGATCACGGCGGCGCCCAAGCCCACCCCGGAACCGACGCCCAAGCCCACCCCGAAGCCCACCCCGAAGCCGGAGGCGACCCCGAAGCCCACGCCCAAGCCGACCC
>CAYJOH010000556.1:0-1639 GCA_964371685.1 uncultured Anaerolineaceae bacterium | reverse complement strand
CGGACCGGGTCGTCGATCCCGATCATGTCCGCCGACAGGGCCTCGAGCTCCTCCGCGGACGGCTCCTCGACCTCGGCCGCGCTCAGCTTCTCGGGCGCATCGATGGACGGCACGGGCACGCCCTCGACCGCCTGCTCCTCGACGATCTCGACGCTCAGCTCGGCCGCGCCGGGCTCGATGTCCTCCTCGATCCCGAGATCGAGGTCCTCGTCGTCCTCGTCCTCGACGTCCGGCTCGGCGTCCGGGTCCACGGGCGCCACCGTGCCGGCGCCCTTGCGCGGGCGCATGCTGGCGAGCTTCGCCTCCTCGAGCTCCAGGCGGGTCCGGCGCGGTCGCGAGGACAGCACGGCCTCGACGAGCTGCTTGTCAAGGGGATCGGCCATGTCCGCTGGTCCTCCGGTGTTCAGGGGCGAAACGAGAGGCTGGGTCAGCCGGCGGCGACGGCCGCGCGGGCGAGGAGTCTGGTCTGGTCGCGGCGGCGGTCGAGGGACCGGCGCTGCTGGTGGAGGTCTCGCTGCTGGTTCGCGAGCCGGGTCACGGTCCCGGTGTCGCCGCGACGCTCGGCGTCTGCGAGCTCGTCGGCGACCCAGGCCGCACGCGCCTCGAGGTCGTCGAACTCGATCTCGAGGATGAGCCGCTCGATCTCGTAGGCGAGCGACCGGTCACCGAGCCCGCGCAGGTCCGGCCCGGGCCGGGACAGCAGCGCCTGGCCCAGGGCCCGGCTCTCCTCGTCGAGGCCCTCGAGGATCGTGGGCAGCGAGAAGGGCGGGCGGACGCCCGCGTCGTCGGGCGCGCGGGCCAGCACGATCGCCCGGTACAGCTCGCGGGCGACCTGCGAGGGCAGCCGGTCCGGGCCCAGGGCGTTGAGCACGGCGTCGTGTGTCTCGGGCACCAGCAGCACGAGCCGCAGGAGGGCCTGCTCCGTGGGCGACACCCCGCGCAGGATCTCGGTCACGGGCAGCGCGTCCGGGGCGCGGGTCACGGCCTCGGCGGTGAACCGGTCCCGCCCGTCGCGGCCGTCGCGGCCGTCGCCGTCCCGGCCCGCCCGGCGGTGCAACGCCTCGAGCAGCGTCCGCTCCTCCACCCCCGAGATCCGGTGCACCTGGCCGAGGTACGCGTCGCGCATCACGGGGTTGGGCAGGTTGCGGATGATCGGCAGCACGGCGTCCACGAACCGGGTCTGGCCGCCCGGCGTGCGCAGGTCGTGGGCACGGGCGTGGACGTCGATCAGGTGGTCCACGATCGGGCGGGCGGTGCGGACGTCCTCGCGCCAGCGGTCCGGCTCGTCGCGCAGGACCTCGTCCGGGTCACGGCCCTGGGGCAGGCGCACCACGCGGACGTCGTCCAGCTCCACGCCGGAGTCGTCGCGGGCCAGCTGCCGGATGACCTCCTCGAGGGCGGTGGCGCCGAACGTGCCGGCCTTCTCCCCCGCCGTGTCCACGTCGTAGGCGAGCGCGATCCGCTTCGCGTACCGGGTGAGCAGCGCGACCTGCTGCGGCGTCAGCGCCGTACCGAGGCTGGCCACGACGTTCTCGAAGCCCGCCTGGTGCGCCATCAGGGCGTCCGTGTACCCCTCGACGATCACCGCCTGGCCGGTCTTGCGGATCGCGGTCTTCGCCCGGTCGATGAGGTACAGCGT
>CAYJOH010000555.1:0-1643 GCA_964371685.1 uncultured Anaerolineaceae bacterium | reverse complement strand
ATCGACGAGATCAAGGCGGCGGGGCTGTACCGGAGCGTGTGGCAGTCGTTCGCGATCCTCACGCCCGTGCGCAGCGTGGGCGTGATGGGCGACGGGCGCACCTACGCGAACGTGGTCGCGATCCGCGCCGTGACGTCGGAGGACGGCATGACCGCGGACTGGGCGAAGCTCCCCTACGACGTGCTGGGCAAGATCAGCAGCCGGATCGTGAACGAGGTGCCAGGAGTCAACCGTGTCGTGTACGACATCAGCAGCAAGCCGCCGGCCACGATCGAATGGGAATAGGGAATAGCCTGATCGGGGGATGTCGTGTGGCCCCCGGACAGGTAGAGTTCCGCGCATGGCCGATGCGATGAGCGGTTCGATCACCCGTTGCCCGTGGTGCTCGGCCGAGCTCCCTGTCCCTGATGTCGAGCACTGCCCGTCCTGCGGCGCGGCGCTCACCACCGCGACGGGGACCGAGCCCGACATCCGGGGGGTGACGACGCTCGACCCGGAGGCCATTCTTCGGGCCCGCTCCGAGGTCTCGCGGCCTCGGAGCCGGATCCTCTCGTTCATCACCGGCGAGACGCCGGTCGAGGTGGACGAGGAGGACGCCGCGTCGTTCGCGCCGCCGTCGGACGCGGTGCGCCGCGAGATGCTGCGCCTCCAGCTGGAGGCCGAGCGGGCGGACCTCGAGGCCGAGACGATCGCGCTCAAGTCCGACGTCATCGCCGAGCACGGGATCAACCTGGCGGACCTGGCGGCCGAGGAGGCCCACCGCGCCGGCGAGCCCCCGGCCGGCGACGGGGAGCCCACCGCCAGCACCTGACGAGCCGGCGCCGGCCCGAACGCCGGTATCCTCGGTCCCGTGCCCGAGCGCCTCCCGCACCCCGGTCCGTCGTTCCTCCGCGAGCAGGAGCTCCGCGTGGGCGACCGCGTGCTGCACGCCGGGATGGCGAAGCCCGTGGACGGCCCCGACGACTGGTGGCTGGCGGTGCTGTGGGTCGCCGATGCCGAGGGCGTGGTGAGCTTCCGCGAGGTGGGGCCGGCCGCGGGGCCGCCGCCCGAGCCGCCGCTGCTGCGCCTGGGGCCGTCGTTCGCGGGCAGCCTGTCCGGCCTGATCCGCGAGGAGAACGGGCGCCTGGCGATCAAGCTCACGCCGCTGGTGCCGCCCGACGACCAGGCCCGCCCGTGGCGTTGCCCGCTGGCGATCCGCGCCGCGTTCCGGTGGGAGCCGGCGCTTGCCGCCACGCTGCGCCCGAACCAGCTGGCTGAGCAGGTGCTGGCCGGGTTTCGGCGCTCCGTGGAGTCGCTCCACCGGCCCTGAGCCCTGCGCCGCGGAGCCGGCCAGTGCGCCCGCCGGGATCCCCGCGGCGCGGCCGGGACCCGGAGGGCCTAGACTCGCTGGTGATGGGTGACCTGTTCGACGACTTCATGCGGGAGCTGGAGCGTCGCCGCGCCGAGGCCGAGGGCCGGGCGCCGCGCCGTGGACCCGGGACACCCGCGCCGGACGACGACACCGAGGGCGGGGACGCGGACGGCGAGGGTGCGGAGGACGACGTGACGAACGACGCGGGCACGGACGCCACGGGGGGCTCGGACGCGTCCGGCGAGGAGCCCGGCGCCGAGCGAGGCGAGCCCGGGCCGGCTGAGCCCACGCC
>CAYJOH010000554.1:0-1643 GCA_964371685.1 uncultured Anaerolineaceae bacterium | reverse complement strand
CCGGCCTCGAACACCTTGCCATCGAACTCGGCGGGCTCGTCGAGGACCACGGTCTGGGTGCCATTGAGCGTGTGGTACGCGATGGTGGCCATCTGGACCATGTACTCGGAGGCCGTGTTGACGACCGGGTCGTTGGGGTCGAGCTCGGCGGCGTTGACGGTGTAGCCCCAGTCGTTGGTGAGCAGGCCCATGATCGCCGCGGCACCCTCGGTCTCGCCGCGATCCGTGAGCTGGCCCTCGTCGTTGTAGGCGAGCTTGACGTTCTGGGCGGCGCTGAAGGCCTGGAGCGAGGTGGCGCCTTCCTGGGTGCGGACGTACGTGTAGCCGCCCACTCCGACGAACACCAGGCCGGCGATGACGAGCGCGAGGCCGACGACCTTGAACCGTGCGTACATTGCGAGTTCCCTTCCTGATCACACCCATCCGCAATTGGGACGCGGACGGCGGGACGACGTGGTGTGGCCGGAAGGCTTCCGGGGCCGCGGACCTCGGTTGCTTTCCTGCGTTCATGGTCTCCCACGGCCCACCCGGCTGAACTGGGCCACGCGGACCGAGTCGGGGGGCCATCGCGGCCGCGTTGGGGTGCCACTGGCCCGCCCGTTGCGGGCCGATCGGCACCCACCGGAGCGTGTCTCACGCCCCCGCTGCTGAGCGCCGGGGCGACGGTCAGCGCTGGCAGCCGGGGCAGAGGTAGCAGGCGCCACCCAGGTACTGGATCTTGAGCACGGTCGTGCCGCAGTCAGGACACGGGCGGTCCGCCGCCGCCTTGTCCATGCGGCGGGCGTACCCACCCGGGTTGCCGTGGAGGTCCGTCTCATCGGCCCGCCCGCCGAGCTCGATCGCCTCGCGAACCGTCGCCGTGATCGCGTCGTACAGGGCCCGGCGCTGCGTGGCGTCGAGGTCCGCGAGCGCGTGACGGGGATGCAGCCGGGCCCGATGGAGGATGTCCTGCGCGATGGCATTGCCGAGGCCCGGGATGAGCTGGTCATGCGTGAGCAGGCCCTTGACGCTGCGCTTGGGCCCCGCGAGGGCCTCGTCGACCAGGCTGTCGAAGTGGTCGAACGTGAACGCCGGGTCGACCGGCGTCGGCCGCATCCCGCGGACGTACTGGCGCTCCTGCTCGGCCCCGCCTTCCCAGAGCTCCATCGCCCCCCACATCGATGTCGTGACCGTCAGGCCCGAGCGGTCGTCGAACACGAGGCACAGGTGGTACGCGTCCGGCAGCGGGGTCCCGGCCGGATGGAACAGCATCTTCCCGCCGAACTCGCCGAGCAGCAGCGTGTACCAAGGCTCGAGCGGGACGAACAGCCATCGGCCCCGGGCGTACGCCGTGCCGACCCGCCTGCCGGCCGTGAGCTTCGCGAACTCCTCGTGGCTGCGGTTGTACCAGACGAACTTGTGCGGCCGGTTGCCCAGCGAGCCGCGGGCGATCGTCCGGCCGCGCAGCGTCTCGTTGGCCTGGGACGCCAGCGTGATGAGCTCAGGCAGCTCGAACATGACCCGTGCGCACCTCAGCCCGTCAGCCGCTTGTACCGGATGCGATGCGGCTGGTCGGCGGCGGCGCCCAGCTCGCGGTGTCGGAACGCCTCGTAGTCGCTGACGTTGCCCTCGAACCAGCGCACCTGGCTGTCGCCCTCGAAGGC
>CAYJOH010000553.1:0-1643 GCA_964371685.1 uncultured Anaerolineaceae bacterium | reverse complement strand
GTCGATCGTCTTGGGGCTGTACCAGATCAGGCCCTTGACGGCCGACTTGATGAACACCCCGACGAGCTTGCCGTTCACCGTGCCCAGCTCGACGAGCGGGGCTGCCGTCTCGGATTCGTAGGTCGGGACGTCGAGGACGCCCGTGAGGTCGACGAGGCTGTCGGCCCACTCGGCCATCTGGCCGGGGCCCGGCAGGCCGGCGAGGTCCGGCAGCACGCCCGAGGCGACGCCGGTGGTGAGCACCGTGTTGAGGTCGCGGGTGCCCGTGTACTTCACGCGCGCGCCCGTCTGCTCCTCCCATGGCTTGACCATGGCCAGGAACGCCTCCTGCTCGCTGCCGCCCCAGGTGCCGATGACGGTCACCTCCTGGCCGGTCAGGTCCTCGCCCGGCGACTCGGCCGGCGTGGACGGCTCGCCGCTGGTGGGCGGCTCGGAGGCCGGCGCGCTTGGCGCGGCGGTTGGGGACGCGGTGGATCCGCCGCAGGCGGCGGCGATCACCGCGATCGCGGCGAGCCCGGCCAACGCCCGGATCCTGAAGCTGCGTGTCGGTTCGATCACTTCCTGGTCTCCTCCTCTGGACTTCGGTACGCGAACCGTGTGATGTGGCATGGCCCTCCCCGGCTCAGCTGCGGGGGGCCGTGGAGTCGCGGACGACGAGCTCCGTGGGGAGCAGCCGCCGGTCGTTGCCGAGGCGGCCGGCGAGTCGCTCCAGCAGCGCCCGGCCGGCGGCCGCGCCAAGGGCACGCGCCGGCAGGCGGATGGTCGTCAGCGGGGGGTCGAAATGGCGCGCCAGCGGGATGTCGTCGAACCCCACCACCGACACGTCCGCGGGCACCCGCCGGCCGGCCTCGCGGAGCGCGCGCAGCGCGCCGAAGGCCACGATGTCGCTGGCCACGAACACCGCCGTCACGTCCGGGACGCGCGCCAGCAGCCCCTGCATCGCGACGCAGCCGCTGGCGGCGTCGAACGCACCCTCGACCACGAGATCCGACGCGTACGGCAGCCCCGCGGCCTCGAGGGCATCGCGGTACCCCGCCAGCCGGTCCGCGGCGGCGGTGTAGGCGAGCGGCGCGTTGGTGATGCACGCGATCCGCCGGTGGCCGAGCGAGACGAGGTGCTCCACGGCGGTCCGGGCGCCGGCGCGGTTGTCGACGTCCACGCTGGGCGCGGACAGCTCCGGCAGCGACCCCTGGAGGATGATCGGGAAGCCGTCCTCCACCAGCGCCACGAGCTCTGCGTCGTCCGTCCGCGGGCCGGACACGATCAGGCCGTCCACCCGCTGCGAGCGCACGAGGTCGCTGTAGCGCCCGCCGTCCGGCGACAGCGGCTCCACCAGCACCCGGTAGCCGCCTTCGTGGGCCTCGGAGCCGATGCCCCACAGCGTCTCGGCCAGCAGTGCGTCCACGGACACCTGCTCCGGCGACTGGCGCAGCACCAGCCCGATGGTGTGCGAGGTGCCGCCGGCCAGGGCCCGTGCCGCGCCGTGCGCGTGATAGCCAAGTTCCCGGGCGGCATCCTCGACCCGCCGCCGGGTCTCGTCCGGGATCGTCACCCCGGCCCGATCGTTGAGCACGAACGAGACGGTGGTCCGGGACACCCCGGCGCGCGCGGCCACGTCGGCACTCGTCGCCCGCGGCCGCCGC
>CAYJOH010000552.1:0-1666 GCA_964371685.1 uncultured Anaerolineaceae bacterium | reverse complement strand
TCACCGGGCGCGTCTGCCCCCAGGAGACGCAGTGCGAGGGCGTCTGCGTCCGGGCCCGCAAGGGCAACCCCGTCGCCATCGGCTACCTCGAGCGCTACGTCGCGGACTGGGCGATGGAGAACCCGGGCGCCGTCCCGCACCTCCGGCAGCCCCTGACCGGCCGCAGGATCGGCATCGTGGGCTCCGGGCCGGCCGGCCTGACGGCAGCCGGCGAGCTCGCCCGGAAGGGCCACGACGTCACGGTGTTCGAGGCGTTCCACGCCCCGGGCGGCGTCCTGATCTACGGCATCCCGGAGTTCCGCCTGCCCAAGGACATCGTCCAGTCCGAGGTCGACCGGCTGGTGTCCGAGGGCGTCAAGATCGAGCTCGACGCGATCGTCGGCCGGACCTACACGGTCCCCGAGCTGCGCGAGGAGTACGACGCCCTGTTCCTCGCCGTCGGGGCGGGGCTGCCGGTGTTCATGAACGTCCCGGGCGAGAACTTCAAGGGCGTCTACTCGGCCAACGAGTACCTCACCCGCGTCAACCTCATGGGCGCCTGGAACCCGGACTCGCAGACGCCGATCCTCCACGGCCAGCGCGTGGTCGTGGTGGGCGGCGGCAACGTCGCGATGGACTCGGTCCGGACGGCGCGCCGCCTCGGGGCCTCGGAGGCGACGATCGTCTACCGGCGCTCGCGCGACGAGCTGCCGGCCCGCGCCGAGGAGGTCCACCACGCCGAGCAGGAGGGCGTCCGGTTCGAGCTGCTGGCGGCCCCGGTCGAGGTGCTGGCCGACGAGAACCGCTGGGTCACCGGCCTGCGGGTCCAGCGCATGGAGCTGGGCGAGCCCGACGCGAGCGGCCGCCGCCGCCCGAAGCCCATCCCGGGCTCCGAGTTCGTCATCGACTGCGACCTCGTCGTCGTGGCCATCGGCACCAAGGCCAACCCGCTGCTCACCGGCAGCGCCCCCGAGCTCGAGGTCAACGAGTGGGGCTACATGGTCACCGACGAGTACGGGATGACCAGCATGCCGGGCGTGTTCGCGGGCGGCGACATCGTCCGCGGCGCGGCCACGGTGATCCTCGCCATGGGCGACGGCAAGCGTGCCGCGCGCTCGATCGACTCGTGGCTCAACGGCGTCTGGCCGCCGCCTCCGGAGGAGTCGGCAACGGCCGCAAGACCCGCCCGGGAGCCGAAGGCGGCCGCCACCACGGGCTGAACGGACATCGGGACCGGGTCCCGAGGGAGCGAACGGGCGGTCGACGGCCTACGGGCCGTTGACCAGCCCGGTGGTATCCACGACCTCGAGGTCGGCGCCGGTGAACCGGTCAAGCTCGTGGAGCACGTCGTCGTCGAAGCGCGGGTCGCTCATCCCGGACACGTACCAGGGCGAGCCGTTGTCGGCGAGGATCATCCCGTAGCGCTGGAGCGCAACCGCGATCACGCGCGCGTCCGGTGACAGCCCGGCCAGGTTCGCGCTCGCCTTGAGGCGCACCCGCAGGCCCATCGGTGGCAGCGAGGCGCTGGTGGACGACGAGGCGTAGTGCCGGGCGGGATAGATGTAGGCCTTGCGCGTCTGGGGAGCGGTGAACCGGAGCGCGTGGGCGATCTCGCCGGCCGCGACCTCGTCGTAGCGGACGAGGCCGGGCAGGATCGGCAGGCCCGCGGCATCCGCGCTCGTCCAGC
>CAYJOH010000551.1:0-1669 GCA_964371685.1 uncultured Anaerolineaceae bacterium | reverse complement strand
GCCTGGAGGCTGAGCTCGAGGTCCGCGAGCGCGTCCGGGTCCAGCAGCTCGCGCAGCTCCTCCTGGCCCAGCAGCTCCCGGAGCAGGTCGCGGTCCAGCGTGAGCGCCTGCGCCCGGCGCTCGGCCAGCGGCGCGTCGCCCTCGTACATATAGGCGGCGACGTAGTCGAACAGGAGGCTCGAGGCGAACGCGGACGCGCGCGCGGTCTCGACCGAGTGGACCGCGACCTCTCGGCGCCGGACCCCGTCGAGCACCTCGCGCAGCGCCGGCAGGTCGAACACGTCCGCCAGGCACTCGCGGTACGTCTCGACGAGGATCGGGAAGCTGCCGTACCGGCTGGCGACCGCGAGCAGGTCCGCGGCGCGCTGGCGCTGCTGCCACAGCGGGGTCCGCGTCCCGGGGCGGCGCCTGGGCAGCAGCAGCGCTCGGGCGGCGTTCTCGCGGAACCGGGCCGCGAACAGGCTCGACTGCCCCACCCGCCCCACCACCAGGTCCTCGACCTCGTCCGGGTCCGGGAACAGCAGCTACTCGACGCCGTCGAGGGTGGAATAGCCCTCCGGCAGCCGGATCGCGATGCCGTCGTCCGCCCAGATCGTCTGGACCGTGAGGCCGAGCCGCTCGGCGAGCCGCGCCTCGAGCGCCATCGTCCACGGGGCGTGGACCCGCCCGCCGAAGGGGGTCAGCACGACGAGCCGCCAGTCTCCCAGCTCGTCCCGGAACCGCTCGATCACGATCCGGCGGTCCGTGGGCAGGGCGCCCGCAGCCTCGCGCTCGTCCTCGAGGTACAGCAGCAGGTTCTCGGCGGCGAGCTCGTCGAGGTCGTGGTCCCGGCGCAGCCGCTCGAGGGCCCGCGCCCGTCCCTTGGGGCCCTTCGCCAGGTCAGCCTCCGCCTCGCGGACGAACGCGCCGATCGCGCGCCCGAGCTCCACCGGGCGCCCCACCGTGTCGCCCTTCCAGAACGGGAGCTTGCCGGGGATGCCCGGCGCCGGCGTGACCGTGACCCGGTTGGCGGAGATGTCCGCGACTCGCCAGCTGCTGGCGCCCAGCACGATGACGTCGCCGTGCATCCCGGCGCGCAGCTCGTAGACCATCTCCTCGTCGAGCTCGCCGACCCGCCGGCCCGGCGTGCCCGCCTCGCCTTCGAGGAACACCGGGTACAGGCCGCGGTCCGGGATCGTGCCGCCGCTGGTGACGGCGACGACCCGCGCGTCACGCCTGCCCTCGACCACGTCCGTCAGGCGGTCCCAGGTGATCCGCGGCTTGAGCTCCGCGAACTCGTCGGAGGGGTAGGCGCCAGCCAGCATGCCCAGGACACCCTCGAGGACCTCGCGGGTCAGGGTCTCGAACGGGGCCGCCCGACGGACCAGCGCCAGCAGCTCGTCCACGGCGAACCGCTCGCCGATGGTCATCGCGACGATCTGCTGGGCGAGGACGTCGAGCGGGTTGCGCGGCAGGACCGTCTGCTCGATGGCGCCCTCGTGCATGCCCTTCACGACGACGGCCGTCTCGAGCAGGTCCCCGCGGTACTTGGGGAAGATCACGCCCTTGCTCGGCTCGCCGACCTGGTGCCCCGCCCGGCCGATGCGCTGCAGCCCTCGCGCGACCGAGGTGGGACTCTCGACCTGGACGACGAGGTCCACGGCGCCCATGTCGATGCCCAGCTCGAGGC
>CAYJOH010000550.1:0-1670 GCA_964371685.1 uncultured Anaerolineaceae bacterium | reverse complement strand
TCCGGGGACGCAGCCAGCTCGGCGGCGGTCATGTCGCGCAGGTCGTCGGGCCGGACGAGCGCCACGTCGTCGGCCAGCGCCACCGTCACGTCGGGCTGGAGCCCCTCGTGCCAGATCGGCCGGCCACCGCGGGTGAGCCAGCGCTCCACGCCGATCCGCAGCGAGGACCCGTCCGAGAGGTCGAAGCGCCCAAGCACCGTCCCCGTCCCGAACGTCATCTCGCCGACCATCCGGCCCCGTCCGGCGTCCTGGATGGCACCCGTAACGATCTCCGCGGAGCTCGCCGAGTCACCGTCGGCGAGGACGATGAGCGGCAGGTCCGTCCAGGCGCCGTCCGACTCCACCGGCACCTCCTTCTCTGCCCCGCTGCGGTCGATCGTCCGGTACGCGGCGCCGTCGCCGACGAACTGGCTGGTGATGCCGATGGCCTCGTTGACGTAGCCGCCGGGGTTCGCTCGCAGGTCGAGGACGAGCGCCGTCGCGCCGTCCCGCCTCGCCGCCTCGAGCGCGGTCCTCATCGCCTTCGTCGCGCCGGTCGCGAACTGCTCCAGGCGGACGTAGGCGATCGTCCGCCCCGGCACCATCGACCAGCTGACCAACGGCAGGTCGAACTTGCGGCGCACGATCGTCACGTCGAAGTCGGCGGTGCCCGCCCGGCGGATCCTGAGCGTGACCTGCTCGCCTTCGGGGCCGCGCACCCGCGCCACGACCTCGTCGAGCGTCTCGCCCTCGGTCGTCGTGCCGTCCACGGCGATGATCCGGTCGCCGCGCCGGAGCCCGGCTTCCTCGGCGGGGGTGCCCGGGAACACGGAGCCGATGATGACCTCCTCGGTCTCCGTGCTGACCTGCACGCCGATGCCGACGAACGTCCCCGACAGCGAGTCGTCGACCGCCTTCGCCTCGTCGGCCGTGAGGAACGACGTGTGGCCGTCGTCGCCGACCGCGTCGGTCAGGCCGCGGATCGCGCCGTAGGCGAGCTCGCGGTCGTCGAGGTTCTTCGCGTCCACGTAGTTGTCGTGGATCGCGCGCCAGGCCTCCTCGATCAGCGCGAGGTCCGCGCCCTCGCCGCTCGGGGCGGGGGTGCTCGCGGGCGCGGCGACCGGCGTTCCCAGCAGCCCGGCCCGATCCGCCGCCGCGCCGCCGATGAACAGGCCGACGGCGAGGACGGGCCCGAGCGCGGCGGCGATCCACCGAGTGGCGCTGCCCGGGGCACGCGGCGTGCCGGCGGCCGTTGACGGCGGCGGGGGCGGCGCCGGGGGCTGGGCGTCGGGGGGAACCGGCGCCGCCGCGGGGGGCTGCGGGGCGGCGGTCATCGGCGCGTCCGAGGGGGCCGGCGCGTCCGGGGACGCGAGCGCGGCCGGGAGAGCCGGCGCGTCCGCCGGGGGGAGGGTCTGGTCGGTCATCTGCGCTCTTCGCTGCTGCGGGCACCCGGAGACGGCCCGGGCACCCGAGCAGCATGACGCCTCGGGCTTCAGGCCGGGTGGACGCCGGGTGAAGTTGCCTTATGCCGGGTGCCGAGGCACGGATGCGCCCCCGGCGGCGGGGGTCGCGGTAGGCGAGGTCGGAGCCCAGGCGGTTGCGGGCCGTCAAGACGCCCACGCGGGCGGGGTACTCCCACACCGCCATCTGCCGGTGGCCCCGGGAGGTGTACAGGAAGCGCACCACCCAGG
>CAYJOH010000549.1:0-1674 GCA_964371685.1 uncultured Anaerolineaceae bacterium | reverse complement strand
CGGATCCGGGTGGACGCTCACGCCCCGAGTATGCCGCCGCGCGTGCCTTCCGTCCTCCACGCCAAGACCGAGGGGCTGCGGTAGAGTCCCCGGCCTGATGCGGACATCCACGGATCTGGGGGCTCACGACATGCGCGTCCTGTTGTCGACCTGGGGCTCGCGAGGGGACATCGAACCACTCGCGGCCCTCGCGCTCCGGCTGCGCGAGCTCGGGGCGGACGTCCGGGTATGTGCGCCGCCGGATGAGGAGTTCACGGCGCTCCTCGCGCGGGTGGGCGTGACACTCATCCCGCTCGGCCCCTCGACGCGGTCGGTGACGACCAGGCTGAAGGCACCGTCGGCGGACGACGCATTCCGGCTCGCGGCAGAGCTCGTCGCCGCGCGGTTCGAGACGCTTCCGGCCGCGGCAGAGGGCTGTGACGTGCTGGTCGCGACCGGCCTGATGCCGGCCGGAGCGCGGTCGGTCGCCGAGAAGCTCGGCATCCGCTACGTGCTCGCGTGCTTCCACATCTTCGGGCTGCCGTCGCGGCACTTCCCGCCGTCCGCGCGGCCGGGCAAGCCGTCGCCACACGAGGAAACCGACAACAGGGTGCTGTGGGAGCAGGATGCCCAGCGCGTGAACGCGCTGTACGGCGAGGCGCTCAACAGGCACCGCGCGGCGATCGGCCTGCCCCCAGTCGACAACGTCCGCGACCACGTCATCACGGACCGGCCCTGGCTGGCGGCAGATCCGGTCCTTGCCCCATGGAGTGAGCTGACAGATCTCGACATCGCTCAGACCGGGGCCTGGATCCTGCCCGACGAGCGCCCGCTCCCGAACGAGCTGGAGGCGTTCCTCGACGCGGGCGAGCCGCCCGTGTACGTGGGGTTCGGGAGCATGGCGATGCGCATCTCGAAGGACCTTGGCCGGGTGGCGATCGAGGCGACCCGCGCACATGGGCGCCGCGTCGTCCTCGGCCGAGGCTGGGCCGATCTCGCGCTGACCGACGACCGGGACGACTTCCTCATCGTCGGCGACGTGAACCACCAGGCGCTGTTCCCGCGCGTGGCCGCCGTCGTGCACCACGGCGGCGCGGGCACGACGACGACGGCCGCCCTGGCGGGCGCCCCCCAGGTGGTGGTGCCCCAGATCGTCGACCAGCCGCACTGGGCTCGGCGGGTGGCTGAGCTCGGCATCGGCGCGGCACACGACGGTCCCGTTCCGACCTCGGAATCCCTCGCGAGCGCACTCGGGACGGCCCTGGCCCCCGAGACCCGCGCACGCGCGACCGCGGTGGCCGCCCAGGTCCGCACCGACGGAGCGACGGTGGCCGCAAGGCGGCTGCTCGAGGCCCGATGAGGCTGAAGCCGGCCCGGCCGCGACCGCGATCCTGTGTCACGCAACCACCGAGGACAACGCTTCCTGCCGCAGGCCCCCACGGCCCTTGACGCGGCCGCCTCCACGTCCGTCACCATGGCCACCGTGAACGACGAACCGACCGAGCCCGGTGTCGAACCCGTTGCCGGCCTCGACCCCGCCACAACAGACCCTGAACGCGCCACGACCGGCCCTGAACCCGCCGCCACCCCCGAGCCCGAAGACCGCCACCCCGAGCCCGACAGGGTCCACCTCGAACCCACCGCCCGGCCGGACCGTCGGGCCGCGCTCGCCATCGGGGCCGTCGCCGTCGCCCT
>CAYJOH010000548.1:0-1701 GCA_964371685.1 uncultured Anaerolineaceae bacterium | reverse complement strand
TCGCCATCGTCATGCCGCTGCTGGCAGCCGTTGTCGCGGCGTGCGGCGTGGCGCCCAGGTCCGCGGCGCCAGGCCCGATCCAGGGAACGGGTTCCGTGACGACCGAGGACCGCACGACGGACGACTTCGAGCATCTCAGCGTCGGCGCGGGCATCCGCGTCGAGGTCACCGAGGGCGCCGCGGTCTCGGTGACCCTGGCGGCCCAGCCCAACCTCCTGCCCCTGATCTCCACCGAGGTCAGCGACGGGCAGCTGGTCGTCAACGTCGCCTCGCCCGGGTTCAGCACCTCGGAGCCGGTGACCCTCAGCGTGGTCGCCCCGGCGCTGCGGTCCATGACCCTGTCCGGTGGCGCGACGGGGACCCTCGCGACCGCCGTGGCCGGGACGCTGACCCTCGACGTGTCCGGCGGCGCGGTGCTCGAGGCGACCGGGACGGCGGAGGCCCTGGCGCTCACCGCGTCGGGCGGGGCGCAGGCCCGTCTCGGCGGCCTGGAGGCGCAGGCGGCCACCGTGATGGCCTCCGGAGGCGCCCAGGCGGAGCTCAACGTGGTGAGCGAGCTCTCGGGCGACGTGACCGCGGGCGCAACGGTGCGGCTGACGCGCCAGCCGGCGTCGGTGGACGTGACGACCGGCAGCGGCGGGATGGTGATCGGCGGCTGACGCGGGCCCGCCTCAGGGGACGCGCGGCACCTCGGGCAGGCGCGCGAACGCATCGAGGAAGCGGCCCGTGATCCGGGTCGCCGCGGCCAGGTCCTCGATCCGGATGTTCTCGTCCGGCGCATGCGCCCGGCAGTCGGCGCGGCCGGCGCCCAGCGACGTGGCGGGGACGCGGTGGCGGGCGCACACCTGGTGCATCGGGACCGTGCCCGGCATCGAGATGCCGATGCTCGCCTCGAGGCCGGCGACCGCCTCGGACACGCGGGCCGCGGTCGTCACCACGACGTGATCGGGCGGGGTCCACCAGGCGGGCTCGCCCTCGCGGGGCAGGATCTCGATGTCGTCGAAGCCGTGCTGGTCGAGGTGGCGGCGGACGGCGGCCACCATGTCGTCCGGGCGCTGGTCGGGCACGATCCGGATGTCGAGCCGCGCATGGGCCTGGGCCGGCGTCACCGTCTTGGGCGTCGGTTCCGTGTGGCCCGCCCACAGGCCCTGGAGGTTGAGCGTCGTCTCGAAGGTGGCCGCCTCGAGCGCAGCGACCCCGTCGAGGCCGCCCAGGAAGCGCTCGACGCCCCACTCGGCCCGGATGTCGTCCAGCTCGCGGAGGTCCATCCGCGCCAGCGTCGCGCGCTGGGCCGCCGTCGGTGGCCGCTTGCCCGCGTCCAGCCCCTCGACCGCGGGTCGCCCACCCGGGTCCCACAACGTCGCGAGCGCCTGCACCAGCCGGTGGCCGGCGTTGGGCAGCAGGACTGACAGGCTGGAGTGCGCGTCCTGGGTCATGGTCCGGAGATGGAGCTCGAGCACGACGATCCCCTTGCCGCCGCCCACGATCCCCGGCCGCCCGGCCATGTCCAGGCTGCCGCCCTCGATCAGCGCCGCGTCCGCCTCGCGGAGCGAGGGCCGGAGGTCCAGCAGCGCATCGAGCGCGTTGCTCCCCGTCTCCTCCTGGCCCTCGACGAGGAAGCGCACCCGGCAGGGAAGCGGCCCGACCGCCTCGCGCCACGCCTCCACCGCCCAGACCCGGGGCAGCAGCTCGCCCTTGTTG
>CAYJOH010000547.1:0-1704 GCA_964371685.1 uncultured Anaerolineaceae bacterium | reverse complement strand
CGACTGACGTCACGCTCGGTGAAGATGCGGAAGCCCCCGTCGGTTCGACCCGAGGCCGAGATCAGCCCGATCGCCTCCCAATGGCGGACGGTGCGAAGCGACAGGCCGGTCCGGCTCGCGAGCTCGCCGATGTGCATCGCGCCGACCTGGCCTACACTCTCACGCGACGTCACGGTTCTGTCCTCATGTGTCGATTCCAACCCTCACATGACTGCTGAGTACAGGTCCGACGCGACGGCTTCGAGGATGGGCGCATCGATGCGATCGGCAGAGACCGATCTTCCTGGCGCAGGGTTGCCTCTCCCGGCGGCGGCGATTGTCCCTGTCCAGCTGGGCCGCTCCAACGTGTGTATCACAGGTGTCGGCCTGGGTCTCCGTGAGATTGGTCGCAGCCCCGAGAACACGCGCCGGCTCCTCGACCTGGCCGCCCGATCCGGCATCCGGTACATCGACACGGCCCCAAGCTACGGGCCCGCCATCGCCGAGCGACGCCTTGGCGATGCGATGCAGGACCCGAGCCACCGCGACTTCGTCGTCTCGACCAAGGTCGGCCAGCTGCTTGGACCGCGCCCGGGCGTTGGCCAACGGCTGCGTCACGGCGTACGGGAGACGATCACGGGTGGTCCACCCGCGCTCGAGCTGGCCGTCCGGCGCGCGCAGCGGGCCGGATCTGCGGCGGTCGGTGTCATCGCCGCGCTCCGCCGGCCCCCGGGTGCGGCCCACCCCGCGGTCGCCCAGCCTCCGACCCCGGACGCCACGGACCTCGTCGCGATCTGCGACTACTCCTACGACGGCGCCATGCGTTCGCTGGACGAGAGCCTGCGGCGCCTGCGGATCGACCGGATCGACATCCTGTACATCCACGATCCCGAGGTGCATCGGGGTGACGCGATGCGCGGAACGTACCGGGCGCTGGAGACGCTCCGCTCAGCCGGGACGATCGGCGCGATCGGCGTGGCGATGAACCACGCCCGGCGGCTCGCCTGGTTCGCCACGCGGGGCGATTTCGACGTGTTCATGATCGCGGGGCGGTACAGCCTCCTCGACCAGTCGGCCGCCACGGACCTGTTCCCGATCACGAAGGCGCGCGGCATCACGGTGGTCCTGGCCGGCCTGTTCAACGGCGGGCTCCTGGCGAACCCGCGTCCTGGGGTCGGGTTCAACTACGGTCGGCCATCGGAACGCATGCTCGCCAAGGCGCTTGCCGTACGCGAGATCTGCGACCGACACCAGGTGTCGATCGGGGCGGCCGCCCTCCAGTTCGCGCGCGCCCATCCGGCCGTCGCGAGCCTGCTGTTGGGAGCCGCGACGCCCGCCGAGCTCGAGGACAGCGTGAGGGGCCTCACCGCGCCGATCCAGCCGGACCTGTGGGACGCGCTGCGCGAGGCCGGTCACATCGGGCGCGACCTGCCGATACCCAACCCCACGGTCTAGGCGAGTCCTCCCGCCCGACCGGACCCAACGCACCCAACGGTCAGTCCCCGACCGGACTCGCGTCGACTGTCATCAGGGCGTCACCGCGGCGCGTCAGGGTCCGGGCGAGCGGCGCCCATCGGCCCCAGGCGGGCGCCCGAATCGGAGGATCCCGGACATGAGCCGCTGCATGCCCGCTGCCGCGGCCCGGCGCAGCCCCGTCGCGAATCCCGGCTGAGCGCGACATGGTTGACCGGCCGCTCACCCCGGGCATCGTGGACGTTGCGACCG
>CAYJOH010000546.1:0-1712 GCA_964371685.1 uncultured Anaerolineaceae bacterium | reverse complement strand
CCGTTCGACGGCGTGCTCGCCGCCAACAGCCTCCACTTCGTCCGGGACCCCGTCCCCGTCCTCCGCGCGATCCACGGGACGCTCCGGCCGGGGGGTCGGCTGGTCGTGGTCGAGTACGACGCCGAGCGGGGCAATCCCTGGGTCCCGCATCCCATCTCGTTCGCCGGCTGGCGGACGATGATGCCGCGGGCCGGCTATGCGCCGCCGCGTCTCCTGCACCGCGTCCCGAGCCGGTTCCTCGGCTCGATCTACGCGGCGGTGACCGAGCCGATCCCCGAATCGAGCGTGGTACACTCCGGCCCTCACGGCGACGACCGAGAGGAGTAGGTCCGACACGGCCCACAGCGAGCGCGGGATGGTGCAAGCCGCGCGGGCACGGCGGGTCCGAAGGTCGCTCGCGAGCCGTGCGCCTGGCGCCCGATAGCGCGCCGAGAGCGTGGCCGGACCACAGGTCCGCGGCGATGACCCGCGAACCCCGGCCGCAGAACCAGCAGGTGGTACCACGACCCCGTTCGTCCGCTGGACGAGCGGGGTGTTTCGTTTCCCGGGCCCGCCAGGGCCCGGTCAGCCGGGAATGCCGGAAACGCCGGGAGCCGACCATGACGACGCAGCAGACCGAGGAGCTCGCGAAGGCCTACGTGCCGGGCGAGTTCGAGCACGCGATCTACGAGCGCTGGCTGGCGGCCGACGTCTTCGCGCCGGACGGCGCCGGTTCCACCGCGGACTGGGCGCTGCCGCCGTTCGTGATCATCCAGCCGCCGCCCAACGTGACGGGCAGCCTCCACCTCGGCCATGCGCAGCGGACGACGGTCGAGGACCTCATGATCCGGCACGCCCGGATGCTCGGCCGGCCCTCGCTGTACCTGCCCGGGCTGGACCACGCGAGCATCGCCGCCCAGTTCGTCCTCGACGGGATCCTGGCCCGCGAGGGCGAGAGCCGCGCGACGCTGGGCCGCGAGCGCTACCTCGAGCGGATGCGGGCGTTCGTGGCCGAGACCCGCGAGGTCATCCTGACCCAGCAGCGCCGGGTGGGCGGCAGCTGCGACTGGGGCCGGCTGCGGTTCACGATGGACGAGGTGTCTGCGCGGGCCGTCCGCGAATCGTTCCTGCGCCTGTACCGCAAGGGCCTCGCGTACCGCGCCGAGGCGCTCATCAACTGGTGCCCCGGCTGCCGCACCAGCGTCAGCGACCTCGAGGTGATCCCCACCCCCGAGACCGGCACGATCTGGCGGGTCCGCTACCACCTGCTGGACGAGTCGACGGGCACGCCGGACGCCGCCGCCACGATCACCGTCGCGACCACGCGCCCCGAGACGATCCTCGGCGACACCGCGGTCGCCGTGCACCCGGACGACGACCGGTACGCGTCGCTGGTCGGTCGCCGCGTGCGCATCCCGTTCGTGGAGCGCGACGTCCCGGTGATCGCGGACCCGGTCGTGGACCCCGCCTTCGGCACCGGCGCCGTGAAGATCACGCCCGCCCACGACCACGACGACAACGACACCGGCCGCCGCCACGGGCTGGCCATGCCGACGATCCTCGACGACGCGGCCCGCGTGGCCAACACCGGCACGGCCTACGACGGCCTGGACCGCTACGAGGCCCGCACGGCGATCCTCGCGGACCTCGCGGCCCGCGGCGACCTCGCCGGGGAGCAGCCCCACGAGATGGTCATCGGGCGCTGCCAGCGCAGCGACGACGTCGTGGAGCCG
>CAYJOH010000545.1:0-1713 GCA_964371685.1 uncultured Anaerolineaceae bacterium | reverse complement strand
CGGGCTGTGCCTCACCTGCCACCAGGAGTCGCCGTTCGCCGACGTGAGCGGCAGCCCCAACGCGCTGACCAGCTTCCCGGGTCACGGCTTCCACCTCGGCCTGCTCGAGGAGGACGGCACCGGCGGGGTCGACATCACGATCCCGGGCGACGGGCAGGGCAACGCCCTGTGCGCCGAGTGCCACTACAACCTCCACGGCGTGCCGACCTCGGAGCGGGGGCTCGTGCTGTTCGCGCCGGATGTCGTGCCGTTCAACGGGCAGGTCACGTTCGACGCAGCCACCCAGTCGTGCACCCTGACCTGCCACGGCAAGGAGCACGACGGGCTGTCGTTCCAGGCGGCGCAGCCCGGGGCCTGACCCGGGGATCCCGCGGGTCGTCCGGCCGCGCGCGGCCGCCCTGTACCACTCGATACAGGGGGCGTGCCGTTTCTCCCCCCAAAAGCCGTGCCCGGTCCCAGCGGAAATGTGCGCCCCGGTGGATGGGCGCCGGGGCGGAGCCCCCGGACAATTCGTGGCAGGTGTCACGCCGCGGTCCCCCGCGGCACGGAATGAGGGCTCCACGATGTATCGCCAGCCGATGCGCGACCTTCGTCGCGCGCGTCCCCGGGGAGGCCGCGCATGAGCGCGCGGACCCTGCCGGCCACGGGCCAGGCCGCCGCGGAGGACCAGCTGCTCGCGCAGCTCGGCCTGCCGCCCAGCGCCGCGCCCGAGGCCGTCGACCAGATCCACGAAGCCGTGAGCGAGTACCTCGCGGCCGCGCCCGCGAGCATCCGCGGCTGGGCCCACGCCCAGTCGGCCGCGCTCGATGCGGCGTACCTCCAATTGACCGACCCGGTCGGCCTCCAGGGCTCAGCCCTCAGGAGCCCGACGAGGCCGCCGAGGGTCGTACCCGGCGGGCCGGCGACACCTCCGGCCCGCCGGGTTTCCCTCCCGACGGCACCCCCGCCCATCCCGGACGAGCTCGACGACGAGGACGCAGGGATCGAGGCCGATGACGACGACGTCGCCGCGCTGTACGCCGCCGTGACGCCCAGCGCCCATACCGACATGGGCCCGGACCGCCGCAGGTCCACGAGCCGCAAGGCCCGCCGCCGCGCGGCCGCCCAGGCGGCCGTCCTGCCGCAGCAGCCGCCCCGCAGCGATCCCTGGAAGAAGGTCGCCCTCGGCGTCCTCAGCCTCGGGCTGGTGGCGCTCATCGCGTTCGCGGGCTACACGCTGGGCGGCGGGGGCAGCGCCCCGGGCGGCGGCGGCACGGCCGCGGCCTCGCCCACTGTCCCCCTGGTCGACGAGGCCAAGATCGCCGGGCTGATGGCGCAGCTGCAGGCCAACCCCACGGACACCGCGGTCCTGCTCACCCTCGCCGACGAGTACTACAACGGCGGACAGTACGAGACCGCCGCCACCTTCCTGGACAAGCTGCTGGCGGTCGATCCCGAGCACATCAAGGGCTTGCTGGCGCGCGGCGCCGTGAGCTTCAACCTCGACCAGCTCGATGCCGCCGAGGCGACCTGGCTGAAGGTCGTCGAGCTCGACCCCGACAACCAGGAGGTCCATTACGACCTCGGGTTCCTGTACCTCAACCAGACCACGCCGGACTGGGCGGGCGTCCAGCGGGAGTGGAGCCGGGTCATCGAGATCGACCCGACCACGAGCCTCGCGCAGACGGCCAAGCAGCACCTGGACTCGCTGGTCGCGTCCTCGATGATCCCGGG
>CAYJOH010000544.1:0-1713 GCA_964371685.1 uncultured Anaerolineaceae bacterium | reverse complement strand
TCATCGACTCGCCGGCGGCGAGCGTCGTCTGCGGGCAGGTCACGACCACGTCGTCGGACGCGTCGTCCGGCGTGCCGTGGTCGTCCACGACCGCGACGTCCACCAGGGCGGCCGTGCCCGTGTTGGTCACCACGTAGCTGAACAGCACGTCGCCGGCCCCCGCCACCAGCTCCTCGCCGTCGTCCGCCGTGCCGGCGGTCTTGACGATGTCGATGGCGGCGCACTGGACCTCGACGACCGCCGAGTCCGTGTTGTCCTCGGTGTCGGCCGGGGCCTCGTTGCCGGCGGCGATGGAGGCGACGTTGACCATCCGCCCGCAGTCCTCGACGGAGGTCGACGTGGACAGGTGGATCACCTGGCTCGCGCCGGCCTCGAGATCGCCGAGCTCGCATGACAGGACGTTGCCCTCGATCGAGCAGCGCTCGTTGTCCTGGACCCAGTCGTGGCCGGCCGCGAGCTCGTCGGTGAGCGTCACGTCGCGGGCGATGCCGGGTCCCTGGTTGGTGACGGTGATGGTGTAGGCGGCCGTCTGGCCGGCCAGGATCGGGCCCGCGCCGGCCGTCTTGTCGACGGTCACGTTCGGGCACTCGATCGTGACGACGGCCTCGTCCGAGCCCGTCCCGTCGTTCGAGGTGACGAACGAGGCGGCGTTGGTGACCCTGCCACAGGCGGCGGGCGAGGTCGCGCTCACGATGTGGACGCTGATGGATCCCCCGGACGCCAGGGTGCCGGGACCCCAGGTCAGGTGGCCGCTCGCGATGGCCCAGCCGCCGGACTGCGACTCGATGGACCAGGCGAAGCCCGGCGGCAGCAGGTCGTCGACCGCGAGGCCGAGCACGGACCCATTGCCGCTGTTGGACACGGTCACCGTGAAGCCGATCTGGTCGCCGGCGCTGACCTCGGGGTCATCCGCCGTCTTGGTGATCAGCATCGCGGGGCAGTTGACCGCGACGCTGGCCGTCGAGGCGTTGTTCGCCGTGGCGCCGGCCGGCTCGTTGGTCGCGCTCACGGTCGCCGTGTTGGGCACGGTGCCGCAGTCGGGCGCGTCCGTCTCGCCGGTCAGGGTGACCGTGCGGCTCGCGTTGGCCTCCAGGGTGCCGAAGGCGCAGGACAGCGTGCCGTCGATGACCTCGCAGCTGGCCGCGTCGGCGCCGCCGACGACCCAGTCGATGCCCGCCGGCAGCTCGTCCACGAGCGTGACGCCGGAGGCGGCACCCGGGCCGAGGTTGGTGACGACGATGGTGAACTCGGCGTTCTCACCGGCGCTGACCGGGCCGTTGCCGGTCTTGGTGACCGCCACGTCCGGGCAGGCCACGACGACGCCGGCGCCGTCCGAGTTGGTGTACTGGTCGGTGGCCGTGTCCTCGTTGGACGCCGCCACGATCGCGTCGTTCGGGATCCGGCCGCAGTCGACCGCCGTGGTCGGCCGGCTGACCGTGATCAGGCGGGAGGCGCCCGCGTCCAGCGACCCGAAGTCGCAGGTCAGCAGGTTGGCGCCGTCGATCGAGCAGGCGGCCGAGCTGGCGCCGCCGAGGCTCCAGGCGCCGGCGGGCAGCTGGTCGGACAGCGTCAGGTCACGTGCGATGCCCGGGCCGTGGTTGAAGACGGTGATCGTGAACGTGGCGGTGGCGCCGGCGCTGATGGCCCCGTTGCCGGACTTGACGACCTCGAGGTCGGGGCCGAGCACGACCACCTGGTCGCCGTCCTCGTCGC
>CAYJOH010000543.1:0-1725 GCA_964371685.1 uncultured Anaerolineaceae bacterium | reverse complement strand
CCCGAGGGCACGCCGGAGGTCAGCCCGACCGCCTCCCCGGAGACGACCCCCGAGACGACCCCCGAGACGACCCCCGAGACGACCCCGGAACCCACCGAGCCGCCGACGGCGTCGCCCGCGCCCACGGTTGCGGTCACGCCGGCGCCGGACGGGACGATCGAGATCGCGCACAACGTGATCCTCGTCGGCAACGTGTCGGGATACGCCACCGACGGCTCCCGCTTCGCGTTCAGCGCCCGGCCGGCGGATGGCTCGGCCGGCCCCGACGTCTACGTCTGGGTCACCACCGAGCGCGAGGCCCGGCCGGTCACCACCGATCATGCGTCGGTGTTCTCCGCCTGGACCGGCGGCCGGATGCTGGTCAGCCGCGTCGTGGACGGCGAGCCCGTCACCACGCTCCTCGATCCCGCGACCGGGTACGAGGAGGCGCTCCCGGACGCCGCGATCTGGCGCCCCACCGTCGGCCCCGACGGCCGCACCGCGGTCTGGTGGGAGGGCACGGTCGTGCCCGCCGAGGACGGGTTCACCTGGCTGCCGGACAAGGGCCGCCTGGTGCTCGGCGCGTGGCCGCAGGACGCCACCCGGCCGCAGGTCCTCGACAAGGGCAGGATCCGGGACTGGGAGGTCCGCTGGGACGAGACCGGCGCCGTCGTCGCGCTGTGGGTCGCCGGCGACCGGCCGGACGCCCCCGGATCGCTCAGCCTGTACGTCGTGGACGCGGAGACCGGCGCCGTCAACGTCGACAAGCCGCTGCTCGAGGACGCCGAGGCGTTCGCCGGGTTCTCGCTCCGCAGCGGCCGCCTCGCCTGGAGCGCGCCCGCCGAGGGCGGCGACACGACGGTCGAGATCCTGGCCTGGTCCGGCGACACGATCGGCCGCCTGCAGCTGCCCACCGAATCCGGGGTGACCGTCGTCCGCTGAGGGGACGGACCCAGAAACGCGCACGGATGGCGTCCGCGGACCCGGTTCTGCCTTCGATTCCGAGGCGAGACCGCACGCCGGGCTTCCGAACCTGCAGGTACCGGCGATGTCTAGTACTATCGGCCGCTCATGCGACGCAGATCGGTCGTCGTGGCCGCGGCGCTCATCGCCGTGGTCGCCCTGGCCGGGCTGCCGGCTCCCGTTGGCTCGAGGACAGCCTCGACGCTGCGGTCGGTAGAGCCGGTGACCCTGACGGCACTCACCATCCCCGCGAACGACGCCCTGGTACCCGAGACCGTGGGCGTGTCCGACGCCGCCCTCGGCATGTCCGGCGACCTCGCCGTCCCCGATGCGGCGCTGCGCTCCGACGGCTACCTGTCGCCGGACGCGACGCTGGCCGAGCCCGGCACGGCGCCGGTGATCACGGCCAGCCGGCCCAAGGTGAACCAGCCGGCCAGCCCCACGGGCAGCGCGTGGAAGGCGCCCAAGTACACGATCTCCGGCTATGCCACGTTCTACGACAACGGCACCACCGCGATGCGCCTGCCCCGCGGCACCGTGGTCCGCATCTGCGGCGAGGGCGGCTGCATCGAGCGAACCGTCACGGACTACGGCCCGCAGAAGCCGAGCCGGATCGTCGACCTGTATCGCCCGGACTTCTTCCGGATCTGCGGCTGCGACTGGTTCGCGGGCACGACCTGGGTGACCGTCTCGGTCTACTGAGGCGTGGCCGCCTCCCAGCCCGCCCGGGCGCGCTAGACTGACCTCGATTTCCGCGCCGGTCCCGTGAGGCCGGGTGGCCCC
>CAYJOH010000542.1:0-1727 GCA_964371685.1 uncultured Anaerolineaceae bacterium | reverse complement strand
GCCGGCAGGTCCGGGCTGGACCACAGGCCGTCCACGTACGCCTCGCCGGCCCCGACGTCGCCGCCGAGGAGCATGCGGACCGCCGCCGCGGTGTCATGGACGTGGATCTCCCCGGCATGCGGCGAGGCGGGATCGCCGTAGACCCGACGCGAGCCGTCCGGCAGCACCACGACCAGCCGCCCGACGCGGATCCGTCGCGCGGCACCCAGCATCACCCGGCGCGCAGCCTGCTCGATGATCCGCCCGGGCAGGACGCCGGTGCAGCCGCCGACCGCCAGCTCGGTGCTCACGTCGGGACCTTCGCGGCGCGGGCCCAGGCGCCGTGGCTGAAGAACGGCGCGCCCCGTCGCCGCAGCCGCAGCGCGTGCCACAGGATCATCGCCATCGTCTTGTGGGTCACCAGCGGGTGGCGAAGCAGCAGCCGCAGCAGCATGCGGTCCGTCAGCGGCCGACGTGTGAGCACGAGGCTCGTGCTCAGCATCGGCCGGTTGTCCTGCCGCAGGTTGATGGCCAGGCGAAGCCCGCCCGGCTCGTCGCGCAGGTGGACGGCGTACGTGCCGTCCACGCTGATGAACGGCGACACGAAGAAGTCCTTGCCCATCGCGGCCGTGAACGGCTCCGCGCCACCCGTCACGGCCTCGGCGGATGCCTGGGGGCGCAACGTGTACAGGTGGCGGTCGCCGAACGTGTTGTGGACCTCGATCACCACGACTCGGAGTGTGCCGCGTTCATCGCGGCAGAGGAAGAAGCTGGCCGGGTTGAACACGTAGCCCAGGACGCGCAGGTTCGCGACCAGGGTCACCCGCCAGCCCTCGGGGTTCTCACCCTCCGTGCGGAGATGGCCGAGGATCGACGCGCGAACGTCCGTGGCCGGCACCGGCATGTGGTCCGCGTCACGGAACGCGGCCGCGGCCCGGCGGTTGCGTCCGAACAGGCGGAGCCGGCGATCGACGTCGTCGAGCTCCGCGAGGTCCAGCGCGGCATACCAGACGCTGTGCTCGAGCTCGTAGCTGAACGGGCGGGAGCGGCGGTGCCCGACCTTGCCTTCGAGGAGGTGGGACCTCATGCCGCCGCCTCGACCCCGGCCGGCCCGATCAGCTCGGCGGCCTCGAAGCCCGAGCGGCACCCGTCCTCGTGGAACCCGTAGCCGAGGTGGGCGCCGGCAAACCACGTGTTGCGCCTGCCCTGGAGGCCGCGGACGCCCTCCTGCGCCTCGAGCGTCCGGAACGTGTACATCGGATGGCTGAACTCGCGGGCGAGGATCACCCTGTCGGCCGGGATCCTGTCGCCCGGGTTGAGCGACACGTTGTACTGGACCGGGCCCGGGATCGACTGGAGCCGGTTCATGTGGTAGGTCATCGTCAGGGCGTCGCCGGGCAGCCGGCAGTCGGGCGTGCGAACGTTCCACGACGCCCAGGCCCGGGGGTTGGCCGGCAGGATCGACTCGTCCGTGTGCAGCACGACCTGGTTGCGCGAGTACTCGAACCCGCCGAGCACCCCGCGTTCGCGCTCGTCCGCGTCGCCCAAGAGGCGGAGCGCGTCGTCGGCATGGGTGGCCATGATCACGGCGTCGTGACGCTCGCCCCGCGCCGTGCGCACCGTGACGCCGAAGGGGTCGCGCGTGACCTCCGTGACCGGGCTCCCGGCACGGACGGCGCCGGCCGGCAGCGTCGCGCCCAGGCGCTCCACGTAGGTCTTCGAGCCGCCCTTCACGACGCGCCACCGCG
>CAYJOH010000541.1:0-1730 GCA_964371685.1 uncultured Anaerolineaceae bacterium | reverse complement strand
GTTCGGCGGCGTCCTCGATGGTCACGATCCGGTCGTCGTTGGGGATGAACGACGACAGGACGTTGAGGGTCGTGGTCTTGCCCGAGCCCGTGCCGCCGGACACGAACAGGTTGAGCTTGGCCTCGATGCACGCCCTGAGGAACTCGAACATGTCCGGGGTGGCGGTCCCGAAGCGGATCAGGTCCTCGACCGAGAACGGCCGCGCCGAGAACTTCCGGATGGTGATCACCGGCCCGACGAGGGACAGGGGCTCGATGATCGCGTTCACGCGCGACCCGTCCGGCAGACGGGCGTCCACCCGGGGGCTCGTCTCGTCGATGCGGCGGCCGAGGGGCGTGATGATCCGGTCGATCACCCGGAGCACGTGCTCGTCGTTGAGGAACGTGGTGTCGACGCGCTGGATCTTGCCGGCCCGCTCGATGTAGATGTGGTCCGGGCCGTTGACCATGACCTCGGTCACCGTCTCGTCGTGGAGGAACGGCTCGATCGGCCCGAATCCCGTGACGTCGTTGACCAGCTCGTCCACGAGGCGCAGCCGCTCGTCGCGCGTCACCGCGAACCCGAACTGGTTGATGACCCGGTCGACGATCCCCGCGATCCTGCCGCGGGCCTCCTCCGGCTTCGCGTCCACGAGCGTGTTGAACGCCGTGACGACCTCGCCCGCGAGCCGGATCCGGATGTCGCGCAGCAGCTCCTCGCGCGCCTGGACCTTGGCCTGGGTGGGCGCGACAGGGGGGACGTAGGGGGGCGCGACGGGCACGATGGCGCCGTCTTCCGGGTTCACCCGGTGCTGTGCCTGCTCCACCCGTCGGAGCAGCGACATGGCCTCGACCTCCCTCGGACTGGTCTCGAGCCGCCTGATCGACCGCTGACCCACGTCGGCGGGCGGACGGGACGGCCGCACCCGCATAGGACGATAGGAGCATAACGCGCTCCCCGCGGATGGCGGTTGCGCGACGGCACCGCGATGCACGGGCGGGCGAGGACTCGGGCCGGCGGCGGGATCCGGGACCGGCGCGGACCATCCCGGACCGTCGCGCACCGGTCCTCGTCCCGGGGTGTCGGGCCGGCGTGGGCCGCCCGTGTTCCGGTGCCTCGGCGCACCGTCCGCAGGACCTTGGTACCCGGTTCGGCGGTCATCGGTCGGCAGGTTTTCGGATGAGCCGAATGAATCCGCGGCTGGCGGCGTTCCCGAGCGCACGAGGATCCCACGCCGCGCCATCGCCTCCCAGGACCGCGTGCCCGGGACCCTCCTCAGCACGCCGATTCGGCCCGGGAAGCGGCCGGGCGGCCAGGATTCGGACGCTTGGGCTCCATCCCGGCATCGGCCTGTTCGGATGATCCGAAAGCCCGCCCTCCTCGCACCGATCACCCGAATCGCCACGCCCGTGGATCTATCGTTGTGAGGCGTTCCCAATCGGCTTGGGAGACCGAGTGACCGTGGAAGCCCCGCGAAGACGCCGGCCCGAGGCCCTGGCGGACCTGCTCGCACAACACGGCCACGAGATCCAGGGCGTCGCGTACCTGATCCTGCGCGACCGCTCCGCCGCCGACGCTGTCGTCGTGCACACGCTGCTCGCGGCGCTCGACCGCGGGGCACGCACCCGAGACCCGGACTCGCTCCGACCGTGGCTGCTGCGGAACGCCGCCAACCGGGCACTGCGCATTCGACGATCCGGGACGCGCATGGCCCAACCGCACGTGATCACGGACCGGGCCGCATCCTCGAC
>CAYJOH010000540.1:0-1730 GCA_964371685.1 uncultured Anaerolineaceae bacterium | reverse complement strand
GGCGTCCCCGCCCGGCACGACGAAGCGTGCGTGAGAGGAGACGGTGACCCTCGGCAGCCTGGGGACGCGCGGCGGGTCGGCCGGGGGGTTCCTCCGCCGCCAGCAGCGCGACTGGCGCGTGACCGTCGTACGGACGTCGCTCGACCGGCTCGCCTACCAGATGGTGTTCCCGTACCTGTCGGTGTACATCGTCGGGCTGGGAGCCACCGCGACCCAGCTGGGCCTCGTGAACAGCCTCGGGATGGCCGCCGCCGGGCTGGCCGGTCCACTCATCGGCTGGCTGATCGACCGACACGGCCCCCGGTCCTTCTACCTCGTGGGCATCGGCCTGCTGGCCGTCTCGTATCTCACCTACGCGCTGGCGAACAGCTGGCCGGTCACGATCGCGGCGATGATGGCGTACTGGCTCGGCTACTCCATCAGCGGGCACAGCTGCGCCACGATCTGCGGCAACTGCCTGGCGAACCGCGACCGGGCGACGGCGATGATGATCTGCGAGACCGTCGGCGCAGGGGCGCTCGGGATCGTCGGGCCCATGCTCGGCGCCCTGATCGTCCTCTCGTCCGGGGGCATCGACCCTGATGCGATCCGTCCGCTGTTCGTGATCGGCCTCGGCATCAGCGTCCTCACCTTCGTGATCGTGTTCACGCAGCTGTCGCGACAGCGATGGGGCATCGGCGGCAGCGGCAGCCCGCGCTCCGCCGTGCTGCGCGATCTCCGCGAGGTGATGCAGGGCCGCTACCTGAAGCGCTGGCTGGTCATCGCCGCGGTCGGCCAGCTCCCGGTGGGCATGGTGCTCGCCTTCTCGCAGGTGTATGCGCACGAGGTCAAGGGCGCCGATGCCCTGGTCCTGGGTGCCATGACGGCCGCCGGGGCGGTGGTGTCCATCGGGCTCGCGGTTCCCCTGGGACGGCTCGCGGACCGGGTGGGCCGGAAGCGGGTGCTGTTCCTGACGATCCCGCTGTTCCTGCTGTCCAACCTCCTGCTGATCTGGGCCCCGGGTCCGGCCTTCCTCGTGGCGGCGGGAGCGTTCCAGGCGTTCTTCTTCCTCGGTGGGCCGATCTCCGCGGCGATGGAGCGCGAGCTCGTTCCGGCCGCTCACATGGGCCGCTGGATCGGGATCGCCCGCATCGTCCGGATGCTCCTCAACGCGGCCCTCGTGCTCGTCGCCGGGTTCATCTGGGATCGGATGGGGCCCGAATACGTGTTCCTCGCGTTCGTCGCCATCGACCTCGCCGTGCGGGTGCCCCTGCTCGCGACGATGCCGGACACGCTCGGGATGCGCTTCGCGCCGTCGCCGGTGCCGGTCTCGGATTGACGTGCCGCTCAGCCCCGGCGTCGTCGAACGACCACGACCGCGGTCGTTGCCCCGAGGGCGGCCAGCGCGCCCGTCGCCCACCGGCGCGGGTTCGTCGCGGCCGGCTGCTTGCGCATGACCAGCGGCATCATCTCGGTGTGGAGGGCCATCCCGCCCCCCGGTTCGCGGCTGAACGCCACCCGGGTGGTGCCCGAGCCGGCCTCCGACATGTCGAGCCGGAAGACGTAGGGGTCGGCCTCGTCGTCGGGGTGGAGCGGGACGCCCCGGTACAGGGCGGGGATCGGGGTCAGGAACCGGATCGTGGGCCGGCCGTCGCGGACGAAGACCTCCACCCCGGCCCCGAAGAAGCCCCGCAGGCGCACGTCGAGGAGGCCGGCCGAGAGCCGGTACCAGCCGCACAGCTCGCCCCACC
>CAYJOH010000539.1:0-1732 GCA_964371685.1 uncultured Anaerolineaceae bacterium | reverse complement strand
CGGTACGGCCGAGCACGAGCAGAACGGCGTGACGATCCCGAACCCCGCGGCCGCGACCGTCCCGGGCACGACCCCCCGCCCGGCCAGGGTGCGCCGGACGCGCTCGGGCGACACGAACGAGCGCAGGAACGACACGATCGTCACGATCCCGGTGAGCAGCAGCAGCACCTTCGGGGTGTCATACAGGAAGAACGCCACCGCGTCTCCGAGGTGCGAGCCGCGCTCGAGGCCCAGGGCCTCGTACGCCAGCCATTCCGCGAGCGGCAGGTTGACCAGCCACGCGGCGACCCAGGCCAGCCCCCCGAGCCCCACCACGAGCCCCAGCGGCGCGCGGGCGGGACGTGCGGCGACGATCGTCACCCGATGACCTCGCGCAGCGCGGCGAGCGCGCGCGCGACGGCAGGCTCGTCGCGCTCGTAGTACAGGAACCGGGCGTTCGCCTCGTGGCGGGCCGCCCGCACCAGCCCCGCCTCACGGAGGCGCGCGAGGTGGTTGCTCACGTTGTTGTCCCGCTCGCCCAGCGCCGCCGCCATCTCGCACACGCAGTGCGGGCCGTCGGCGAGCATCCGCAGGATCCCGGCGCGCGTGCGGTCCGCGAGCAGCCCGGCGACGCCGACGGCATCGGCCACGTCGGGGGCCGGCAGGTCCAGCCGCGGCTCGCCGACGACCGGCAGCGGCGGCCTCACGCGACGCCTCCGCCCATCACCGGCAGGGCCCGCACGCCGAACAGGCGCGGCGCGAGCCGCATCGCCGACCAGACGAGGAACAGCATGACCGGGACCTCGATCAGCGGTCCCACGACCGTGGCCAGGGCGACGGTCGGCGAGAACGCCGTGATCGCGATGGCGATGGCGATCTCGAAGTCCCGCCCGGTGGCGTTGAACGCGACGGCGACGGCGTCGCGGTACGGGAACCGCAGCCGCGCGCCCACCAGCAGGACGCTGAAGAACATCAGGACGAAGAACAGCGTCATCGGGATCGCCATCTCGACCACGATCGCCGGCCGCTCGAGGATCAGGTCGCCCTTCAACGCGAACATGACGATCAGCGTGAACAGCAGGCCCAGGATCGACACGCCGTTGAGGGCCGGCTTGAGCGCGTCCATCCCGGCCTCGCCCCGCCGCCGGACCACGGCCATCCGCGTGGCCACGCCCAGCACCAGCGGCAGCCCAAGGTACAGGACCACGCTCTGCGCCACGACCGTGACGTCGAACGAGACGTCGCCGATCAGCAGGCGCGCGTAGACCGGGATCAGCAGCATCTGGGCGACGGAGTTGAGGGCCACGAACACGAGCGCCATCGGCGTGTTGCCCTTGGCCAGGAACGTGAAGATGATCACCATCGCGATGCACGGGGCGAGGCCGTACAGGACGAGGCCGGTCCGCAGCTCGGGGTCGGCGACCAGCGCGTTGGCGAGCCCGAACATGAGGAACGGTGCCACGAGGTAGTTGAACGCCAGGACCACCGCCAGCTGGCGCGGCGAGCGGAAGGCGTCGCCGACCTCGCCCAGCCGGACGTTGGTCATCGCCGGGTACATCATCGCGAACAGGCCGATCGGGACGCCCAGGCTGATCGCGTTGGGCACGGTGACCTCGAACGTGCCGGCCGCGATGGCCTTGATCGCGTCGATCGGCGGGGTCAGGGCGAAGTCGCTGATCCGGAGGGCGTTCCCCACGGCGATCCCGACCGCCATGCTGAACACCACGAACAGGGGCAGGAGGCGGAAGTCCTC
>CAYJOH010000538.1:0-1737 GCA_964371685.1 uncultured Anaerolineaceae bacterium | reverse complement strand
ACGAGCTCCACGCCTCGCTGGTGGCGGTCGCGCTCGAGCGGGCCGGGCAGCCGCGCACCTGGGCGGACGTCGCGTGCGAGACGCGGGCGATCTGGGCGGAGGTCGCGAGGCCGGGCCCGCTGCTTTGAGCGTCGTCGCGGGTGGCGACGGCGAAGTCCCGATGCCGGCATCGCCGGCGCGCCGTGCGGCCCGGCGCTACGGGATCGCCGAAGGCGAGGGCGAGGCCGCGGGCGACGCGGTCGGCGCCGGGACCTTGCCGTTCTCGTACGTCACGTTCGCCCCGCGCTGGATCACCTGGACGAACGTCTGGCCGATCGTGAGCGTCACCGGGTTGCCGGCCTTGTCGAAGAACCGGGTGGGGCCCTTCATCGACCTCTTCACCCAGGTCCCCACGATGGTCCTGCCGTTGGTCGCGATGAGGGCCTTGCCGCTGCCGATGTAGTCGGCCTCGAGACGGCCCTTGTGCGACCCGTCGTCGAGCGGCCCGAAGTGCATGAACATCACGATCACGTTCTTGGGCGCGATCCGCACCTTCGTCGCGCGATCCACCTGCTTGCCCTCGCTCGAGACGCTGCGCAGGTACGTGTTGGACCCGCGGTGGTAGCGGTAGACCACCTTGTTGTAGGGGTACGGGACGGTGATCTTGCCGCCCTCCGGCCGCAGCGCGAGCTCGGCGTCCGGCGCGAACCGCCACGCGGGCCCGGACTCGTTGGGACCCGCGCCGACCTTCTTCACCCAGGCGCGCAGGCGATTGTTGTTCGAGTACACGTTGTGGGGCGCATCCCGCCACTTGGCCCGCCAGGTGAAGTTGTGGCCGTTCCCCCGGAGCGCGTCGGCGTTGTAGACGACGTCACCACGGCCCCTGGAGCTCGCCAGGTAGTCGATCGCCTGCGGCGAGCCGCCGGCGTGGACGAACACGGCGTTCCACTCCGCGGCCCAGGCGATGTAGTACATCCGCGCGCTGCGGATCGGACCCACCTGCGGCGGGTTGCCCTCCGCGAACAGCGCCATGTAGCGCGGGATCCCGCCCTCGGCCGGGGCGTGCCACACGACGCTCGCCTCGGACAGCCCCGACTGCGGCCGGGCGGCGTACAGGTCGTCGATCATCACGGCGATCACGTGGCGGCTGGCCTGCGCCTCCGTGACCAGGCGACCGGTGAGCGGTGCCGCGACCAGGACCGGCGTGGGCTCCGGGGTGGGCGTCGGCTCCGGGGTCGCGGTGGGGGTCGGCGTCGGCGCCGGGGTGGCGCCGGAGGTCGGCTCTGGCGAGGGTGTCGGCGTGGGCGGGGCCGGGGACACGACCGCGACGGGCGACGGCGACGGCGATCCGGCGGCCGAGCCGGCCACGATCCCGATGGCCACCCCCGCGACGAGGACGACCACGGCCAGCCCCCCCGCGAGCACGCGGTTCATCGGGTTCCCCGGCCGGTGTGCAGGTGCTCGATCAACGTCGAAGCCCCCTTCGCGCGCGGGCGCGCCCCCTGCGGGGCGTTCGCCCCGGATCGGCCGGAGGATAGCGGGTGCGCAGGGAACGCGCAGGGGCAGGCCGCACCGGGCCATCCGGCCGTGGGCGGCGGGTTCGCGGTGGAGTAGGCTGCGGGGTCAAGGCCGATCCCCGCCGGCCGCCCTTCCGAGGACCGTCCGATGACCGACGACACGCCCGCGGCCCCTCGCCGCACCCGCCGCCGCGCGGCCCCCCCCCCCCCCCCCGGGCCCCCCGGGGGGGGGGGGGCAGAC
>CAYJOH010000537.1:0-1746 GCA_964371685.1 uncultured Anaerolineaceae bacterium | reverse complement strand
CCCTGGGCCCGGGCATGGACGAGCTGGCCATCGTCAGCGACGATTCGCCCGGCGCGCTCACCTTCAACCCGGAGCTGCCGCCGTCGTCGACCGGGAGGCCGCCGGCGTGAAGTACCTCGACGAGTACCGCGACCCGGTCGTGGCCAAGAAGCTGATGGCGGAGATCCACCGCATCACCACACGGCCGTGGACGCTGATGGAGGTCTGCGGCGGCCAGACCCACACGATCGTCAAGCAGGGGATCGACGAGGCGCTGCCCGAGGGCGTCCGGATGATCCACGGCCCCGGCTGCCCGGTGTGCGTGACGCCCCTCGAGCAGGTCGACAAGGCGCTCGCGATCGCCGCCCGGCCCGACGTCATCTTCACCTCGTACGGCGACATGCTCAGGGTCCCGGGCTCCACAACGGACCTGCTGGCGCTCAAGGCGCGCGGCGCGGACGTCCGGATCGTGTACTCGCCGCTGGATGCCGTGAAGATCGCACTCGCCAACCCGGACCGGCAGGTCGTGTTCTTCGCCGTCGGCTTCGAGACCACGGCGCCCGCCAACGCGATGGCGGTGGCCGAGGCCGCCCGGCGCGGCATCGACAACTTCAGCGTCCTCGTGTCGCACGTGCTGGTGCCGCCGGCGATGACCGCGCTGCTCGATTCGCCGTCCAACCAGGTCCAGGCGTTCCTGGCCGCCGGCCACGTGTGCGCGATCATGGGCTGGACCGAGTACGAGCCGATCGCCGCGAGGTACCGCGTGCCGATCGTGGTCACCGGGTTCGAGCCGCTCGACCTCCTCGAAGGAATCTGGATGGCGATCCGCCAGCTGGAGGCGGGCCGGGCCGAGGTCGAGAACCAGTACACCCGCGCCGTCACCCGCGAGGGCGTGCCGCTCGCCCAGCGCCAGGTGCTCGCCGTGTTCGAGGTGGGCGAGCGCAAGTGGCGGGGGATCGGCGAGATCCCGCGCTCCGGCTACCGGCTGCGGCCGGAGTACGCGCGGTTCGACGCCGAGCGCAAGTTCGACGTCGGCGACATCCGGACCAACGAGCACCCCGCGTGCATCGCCGGTGCCATCCTGACCGGCGAGCGGACCCCGCTCGATTGCGCTGCCTACGGCACCCTCTGCTCACCGCAGAAGCCGCTCGGGGCGCCGATGGTCAGCTCCGAGGGCACCTGCGCCGCGTTCTTCGCGGCCGGGCGCGGGCTGGCGGCGACGGGCGGCTTCAGCGGCGCGCTACCACTGGTCCCGGTGTCCCCGGCGCCCGTGGCATCCTCCGCGCAGGAGGCGCCGCGATGACCACCTCGGACGAGCCGCTCACGACCATCGACCCGGCCGGCGTCGCCTGCCCCGCGCCGATCCCCGAGGACCAGCGCGTGATCCTGGGCCACGGGTCGGGCGGGCAGCTGTCGAACGCGCTGATGCGCGAGGTCCTGGCGCCCGCGCTCGCCGCCGCCTCGCCCGGCGGCCCGCTCAACGACGCGGCCGTGGTGGAGATCGCGGGCAGCCGGGTCGCGTTCACCACCGACTCGTTCGTCGTGTCGCCGATCCGGTTCCCCGGCGGGGACATCGGCGAGCTGGCCGTGAACGGGACGATCAACGACCTCGCGATGATGGGCGCCGCCCCGGTCGCGATCAGCCTCGCCTACGTGATCGAGGAGGGGCTGCCGCTCGAGGAGCTGCGCTCGATCACCGCCTCGGCGGCGGCCGCGGCGGAGCGGGCCGGCGCGCACATCGTCACCGGCGACACCAAGGTCGTGGGG
>CAYJOH010000536.1:0-1749 GCA_964371685.1 uncultured Anaerolineaceae bacterium | reverse complement strand
CGAGATCTGCGGCTTCACGCGCAAGCTGCACTGATCCGCACCCGCCGCGGGGCCCCGGCACCCGTGCGGATCCACGCCCGACCGCCCCGCCGCGGCCCCTGAGCGCCAATCGCGCTTCGATCTGCCCGCCACCGCTGGGCGCTCCGTCCCGCGCGACACCCCCGCGCCGCCGCGCCCGACCGGCGATCATCGTCACCCACGACGCGGCAGCCGGCCGATGGCGGGCGGGAAGGAGCAGCACCCGATGACTGGCGGCAGGACCCTCGACCGTTCGAGCCTCGAGCGGCTGACGGCGGCCGAGATGGCCGCCTTCGAGCGGGCGAACCCGCGCTCCCGTGCGCTATGGGAGCGGGCGAAGGGCTCGCTGCTCGACGGCGTGCCGATGAACTGGATGGTCAAGTGGGCCGGGCCGTTTCCCCTGTTCGTCGATGAGGCCCGTGGCGCGGCCTTCACGGACGTCGACGGCCACGAGTACGTGGACTTCTGCCTGGGCGACACCGGCGCGATGGCGGGCCACGGCCCCGAGCCCACGGTCCGCGCCGTGGAGCGCCAGCTGCGCCGTGGCATCACCCACATGCTGCCGACCGAGGACGCCATCGTCGCCGGCGACGAGCTGCGGCGCCGCTTCGGCCCGCGCTACTGGCAGTTCACGCTCACCGCGACGGACGCCAACCGGTTCGCGATCCGGCTCGCCCGCCACATCACGGGCCGGTCGAAGATCCTCGTCCACAACCACAACTACCACGGCTCGGTCGACGAGACGTTCGCCTGGCTGGGGCCCGACGGCGCCGTCGTCAAGCGGCGCGGCAACATCGGGGCTCCCGTGGAGCCGTCCGAGACGACCCGGGTCGTCGAGTTCAACGACCTCGACGCCTTCGAGCGCGAGCTCGCCCACGGCGACGTCGCGGCCGCGCTCATGGAGCCCGCGCTGACCAACGTCGGCATCGTGCTGCCCGAGCCCGGATACCACGAGGGCGTCCGCGAGCTGACACGCCGGCACGGCACGCTGCTGATCAACGACGAGACCCACACCATCTGCGCGGGCCCGGGTGGCTACACGGGTGCCCACGGCCTCCGACCCGACATGCTGACCATCGGCAAGACGATCGGCGGCGGCATCCCGGTCGGGGCGTACGGCTTCACCGAGGAGGTCGGCGACCGGATCCACGACGCCATCGACCGGGAGGACTCCGACGTCGGCGGCATCGGCGGGACCCTCGCCGGCAACGCCCTGACGCTGGCGGCCGTCCGCGCCACGCTGACCGAGGTCCTCACCGACGAGGCGTTCGCGCGGATGATCCCGCTCGGGGCACGCTGGGAGGCCGGCGTGGCCGGCGTCCTGCGCTCCGGCGAGGTCCCGTGGCACGTGACCCGCCTCGGCGCCCGCGCGGAGTACCACTTCATGCCCGACCCGCCGCGCAACGGGTCCGAGCAGTGGGCCAACAGCGACCCCGAGCTCGAGCGCTTCCTCCACCTGTGGGCCATGAACCGCGGCGTGCTGATGACGCCGTTCCACAACATGGCGCTCATGTCCCCCGCCACCACCGAGGCCGACGTCGACCTGCACACGTCGGTCTTTCGCGAGGCCGTGCTCGAGCTGGTGAGCCGCTGAAGCCCGGCGCGGGACGCGTACCCGTCGGGGACAGGCGGCCTGTGCCGTCGTCGCCTCAGGAGCTCAGCAGGGCGGCGAGCCGGAGAGCCGCGCGCGGCGCGGCCGGCGGCCCGTCGTGGCGGAAGAACGCGTACACC
>CAYJOH010000535.1:0-1765 GCA_964371685.1 uncultured Anaerolineaceae bacterium | reverse complement strand
CGCACCTCGGCCGGGGTCAGCACCCGGACGTCGCCGGCGGCCATGTCCTCGAGGCGCAGGGTGCCGATCCGGACTCGCACCAGGCGCCGGACCGGGGCACCGACGCCGGCGAACATCCGGCGAAGCTGGCGCTTCCATCCCTGGTGGATCGTGACCCGGACCCACACGAGCCGCGGGTCCGGCGGCGGGTCGATGGCTTCCGCGAGGCGGCGGTCCTCGGTGCGTGTCTGGGTGCGGAGGCCCGACAGCGTGGCGACGCCCTCGGCCAGCTCCACGCCCCGCTGGAGCGCCGCCTCCTGGTCGCGGCCGAGCGGCGCGGACAGGGCCACCGCGTACTCGCGCTCGACCTCGTACCGCGGGTGCAGGACGTGCTCGGCCCAGTCGCCGTCGTTGGTGAGCAGGATGAGCCCCTCGGAGTCCAGGTCCAGCCGCCCCACCGGGTACAGCCGCGCGCCGCGGGCGAGATCCGCCGGCACCAGGTCCACGACCGTGGTCTCCGCGTGGCGGTCGCGGGTGGTGGAGGTCACGCCCGCGGGCTTGTGGAGCGCGAGATAGACCGGCCGCTCGACGATCGCGCGCACCGGCCGCCCGTCGACCTCGACCTCCTGGAACTCGGGGTCCACCCGCTCGCCGAGCACCGCGGGCCGCCCGTCGATGCGCACCCGCCCCGCCGCGACCAGCTCGTCGGCGCCCCGCCTCGACGCGACGCCCGCGGCTGCCAGGACCTTGGAGATCCGCTCGGCCGGCACGGTCAGGGCGCGTCCGGCTCGGGACCGTCGACCAGGTGCGTGGCGATGTCGAGGTCGAGCGCCGGCAGCTCGTCGAGCGAGGTCAGCCCGAACCGCTCCAGGAACTCGAACCCCGTGCCGTACAGGATCGGCCGACCCGGCGTGTCCGCCCGCCCGATCTCCGTGACCAGCCGCCGGTGGACCAGCGACCGCACCGTGTAGTCCGAGTCCACGCCCCGGATCCGCTCGATCACCGCCTTGGTCACGGGCTGGCGGTAGGCAACGATCGCGAGCGTCTCGAGCGAGGCCGGCGACAACCGGATCGCGTCCGCGCCGACGTAGCGGGCGATGAGCGCACCCGCATCCGGGGCGGTCGTGAGCTCCACCCGATCGCCCGCCAGCACGAGCCGGATCCCCCGCCGCGAGAGCGAGACCTCGAGGTCGCCCAGCCGCTGGTCCACGGCCTCACGGTCGACGCCGGCGAGCGCCGCGATCTCGCGCCGGGACAGCGGCTTCTCGGCGACGAACAGGAGGGCCTCGAGCTGGGTCTCGGTCAGCTCGCCCGCCGGCGGCACCTCGTCGGCGCCTGGCTCGAGCTCGTCGCCGGCGTCGAGGGCCCCGTCAACGTCCGGCGCCGGCTCCTCGTCCGGCGCGAGCTCCTCGTCCCGCGGCCCCGGCCCCGCCCCGCTCACGCGAACGACTCCAGCGACTCGTCCAGCGGCTCCTCGTCGATCAGCGGGTCCACGCCCGCCGCCACGCGCTCCTCCGCGGTCGTCCGGCGGGCGACGATCGGGCCCCACGGCTCGGCCTGCTCGACCACGATCTCGCGCCGCTTCATCAGCTCCAGCATGGCCAGGAACGTGACCGCGACCACCACCCGGTCATGGATCCCGCGCAGCAGCTCCTGGAGCACGATCACGGGCGCCCCGCGGAGCGCCCGGCGGATGATCGCGGCGCGCTGGCTGAGGGTGATCGAGCGCGGGATCGTCTCGGGCGGCGGGGGCGGTGGTGGTGTCACGCGCGCGACCCCGTCCAGC
>CAYJOH010000534.1:1242-1772 GCA_964371685.1 uncultured Anaerolineaceae bacterium | reverse complement strand
GATCGGGATCGTGGGGCCCAACGGCGCCGGCAAGACCACGCTGCTGCGCACGATCGCCGGCGACCTGCCGCCGATCGACGGGCTGGTCACGTTCGGTCACCAGGTGTCGCCCGCCTACCTCGCCCAGCTGCGCGACGCGGCGATCCCGGGCGCCACGGTCCTCGACGCCATCCTCGGGGCGATCCCGATCACGCCCGGCGAGGCGCGCGGCTACCTCGCCCGGTTCCTGTTCCGCGGCGACGACGCGTTCAAGGAGGTCCGGTTGCTGTCGGGCGGGGAGCGCTCGCGCCTGGAGCTCGCGCTGCTCGGCATCCTGCCGTCCAACCTGATGCTGCTCGACGAGCCCACGAACCACCTGGACATCCCGGCCCGCGAGGCGATCGAGGCGTTCCTCGCCGAGACGCCGGCCACGCTGCTCGTCGTGTCGCACGACCGGCGGCTGCTGGAGACGATCTGCGAGCGGCTGTGGGTCGTGGACGAGGGCCTGGCGGTGCCGTTCGCCGGCGGCTACCGCCCCTGGCGGGCCGCCG
>CAYJOH010000534.1:0-1232 GCA_964371685.1 uncultured Anaerolineaceae bacterium | reverse complement strand
GGGGGGGGGGGCCCGCGGGCGGGGGGGGGCCGTTCGCGGGGGTTACCCCCCCCGGGGGGGCCGCCGGCGCGGACGGGTGGACCCCCGAGGCCGAGGCGAAGCGCCGGGCGCACCGTGGGCGGCTGGGTGCGGCGGGACCGAAGGCGACGGCGGGACCGAAGGCGACGGCGGTCGAGCGACGCGGCGCGACGGCGAAGGGCGCGGCGGCGAACGCCCCGACGGCGGTTGCATCCGCCGCGGCGGCCCGGGTCGCCCGCCCCAGGCTGTCCAAGGAGGCGTACCGCCGGCGACGCGAGACGGTCGACGCCGAGCTGTCGCGGCTCGGCCTGCGGAAGGGCCAGCTGGAGCTCGCGATGGGCACCCCGTCGATCGCCGCCAACTTCGTGGAGCTGCGCCGCGTGACGAGCGAGCTGGCGGATGTCGAGCGCGCCCTGGCCGAGGCGGAGGACGCGTGGCTGGAGCTGGAGGAGCAGGCGCCGTGAGCGAGCGGACGGGTCCGGGTCGCACGATCCGGATCGGCATCACCGGCCCCATCGGGTGCGGCAAGACCCAGGTCGTGCGCTGGCTGGCGGAGCTGGGCGTCCACGTCGTGGACGCCGACGCCGTGGCCCGCGCCGTGACCGCGCCGGGCGGTGCCGTGCACGCGGTGATCCTGCGCCGGTTCGGGCCGGCGGTCACCGGCCCGGACGGCATGCTGGACCGGGCGGCGCTGGGGCGGATCGTGTTCGCGGACTCGGGGGCGCTGCGCGAGCTCGAGGCGATCGTCCATCCCGCCGTCCGGCCGCGAATCCTGGACGAGATCGACGCCGCCGAGGCCGCCGGCGCCCCGGCGGTCGCGGTCGAGGCCATCAAGCTGGTCGAGGGCGGGCTCGCCGGGCTGTGCGACGAGGTCTGGGTCGTGACCTGCGACCCGGCCGTCCAGCTCGAGCGGATCCTCGCCCGCGGCACGCCGGCACGGGACGCGGAGCAGCGCATCGCCGCCCAGGCCGGACTCGCGGATCGCCTGCGGCCGACCGCGACGTGGGTCCTGGACACGAGCGGCACGCTCGCCGAGACGCGGGCGGAGGTCGTGGCGGCCCTGGGCGAGGCCCTCGCGGCACGGCGCCGCGCGTAGCGACCGCACGCCGCGCGTCGCAGGTGGGCGCGGCGACGGAGCCGTCGGGAACGGGAACCGCCCGGCCCGGGGCAACCACCCGCCGCGCCGGCACCCCCGGCGGGGCGCGCCGGCCCGC
>CAYJOH010000533.1:0-1785 GCA_964371685.1 uncultured Anaerolineaceae bacterium | reverse complement strand
GATGGCCCATCACCTCGGCCACGATGATCCGGTGGTGGCTGTGGGCCGTGCTGTGGAGCCGGTCGATGGCATCGGTCGCGATCTCGAGGGCGGTGGCGAAGCCGATGGTCGCGTCCGTCTCCTCGAGGTCGTTGTCGATGGTCTTGGGCAGCGTGATCACCGCGAGGCCGGCCCTCGCCAGCCGGAGGGCATTCTTGGCCGTGCCGCCGCCGCCGAGGCACACCAGCGCATCGAGGCCCGCCTTGGCGTAGGTGGCGACGATGTCGCCCGTCATGTCGCGCGGCTCGCCGTCCACGAGCATCCGGTGCGGCTTGTCGCGGCTCGTGCCGAGGATGGTGCCGCCGACGGTGAGGATGCCCGCCAGGGTGCCCGACTCGAGCTTGACCCGTCGATCCTCGGCCAGGCCACGGAACCCGTCGCGGAACCCCACGACCTCCATCCCATGGCCGATCGCGGCCTTGCCGAAGCCGCGGATCGCGGCGTTGAGGCCGGGGCTGTCACCACCGGCGGTGAGGATCCCGACGCGGCGCGGGGTGGGCATGCCCGAATCCTAGCGGCTGGCGCGCGAGCCCGGCCGAGGTCGTCGGGGTCGTGGCGGGTACACTTGCGGGGTCCCAGACCGCACGCTCGGAGCCGATGGAACGCCTCCTCCTGCTCGACGGCAACGGGCTCATCTACCGCGGCTACTTCGCACTCATCGAGCAGCCCCTGACCACCTCCAAGGGCGAGCTCGTGACGGCCGTGTTCGGCTTCACGAACATCGTGCTGCGGGCGATCGGTGACGCGAAGCCGGACCGGATCGCGGTCGCGTTCGACCTCGGCAAGCCCACCTTCCGCCACGAGCGCTACGCCGAGTACAAGGCCACCCGCACGCGGATGCCGGACGACATGCGGGACCAGATCCCCAAGGTCCGCGAGGTCGTCAAGGCGCTCGGCATCCCCGTCTACGAGCAGGAGGGCTACGAGGCCGCCGACGCGATCGCGACGCTCGTCGGCCAGGCGGAGGCCGCAGGCCTCGAGACCGTCATCCTGACCGGCGACCTGGACATGCTCCAGCTGGTCAGCGACCACACGAAGCTGATGGTCTCGCTGCGGGGTGGGATCGCCAACACCGTCACCTATGACCTCGCCCGGATCGACGAGCGCTGGGGGCTGCGGCCGGACCAGATGCTCGACTACAAGGCGCTCAAGGGCGACCCAACGGACAACATCCCGGGCATCCCGGGGGTGGGGGAGAAGACGGCGTCGAAGCTGATCGCGACCTGGGGCACCCTCGATGCCCTGTACGAGCACCTCGACGAGGTGACACCGGAGAAGCTGCGGCCGCTGCTCGCCGATCACCGCGAGACCGTCCTCGAGAGCCGCGAGCTGATGCGGCTGGTGCGGGACGTGGACGTGACGCTCGACCCGGCCCGCGGCCGGGTGGGGGAGTACGACCGCGAGGCCGTGGTCCGGCTGTTCCGCGAGTACGAGTTCCGGACGCTGATCGACCGGCTGCCGCCGCTGGTCGGCGAGCGGCCGGAGGACGCGATCGCCGCGATGCGCGAGCTGCGCGATGCCGGGTTCCCGGCGGCGCAGGGGGCGCGCGGCGGGACGCCCGGCCGGTTCGCGCCGACGCCGGGCGTGACCACGGCGGGCGGACCCCTCCAGCTGTCGCTCGACTTCGACGTGGTCTCGGGCGGGGGCGGCCACGCCGGCGGGTCCGCCGGCACCCGGGCGGCCGAGGCGCGGGCCGAGGCGATCGCGGTCGCGGCGGGCGACCTGCCCGGCGCGCTCGCGGCGGGC
>CAYJOH010000532.1:0-1791 GCA_964371685.1 uncultured Anaerolineaceae bacterium | reverse complement strand
GCGTCGAGGGCTTCAACTTCGACATCCGCAAGCGCGTGGTCGAGTTCGACGACGTGATCAACAAGCAGCGCGAGACGATCTACGCCGAGCGCGACAAGGTCCTGCGCAACGAGGACCTCACCGGCACCGTGCGCGAGTTCCTGGACGCGGAGACCGAGGCCATGGCCGAGACGTACCTCGGCAGCCTGTCCCCGTCGGAGTGGAACCTCGAGGGGCTGGCGGCGGCGCTCCGGGCCATGGGCCTCGACGGCCCGGGCACCACCGAGGCGGACCTCGACGAAGCCGCGAGCAGCCGGGACACGCTGGTCGAGCACCTCCACGACCTCGTGGACGCGAAGCTCGAGGCCAAGCAGCAGGAGCACGGCGAAGAGGTCTGGTCGCAGGTGGAGCGCGTCGTGCTCCTGCGCACGATCGACAGCCTGTGGGTGGAGCACCTCACCGAGGTGGACGACATGCGGCGGGGCATCGGGCTCCGCGGCTATGCCCAGCAGGACCCGCTCAACGAGTTCCGCCGCGAGGCCTTCCGGCTGTACGAGGAGCTCCGCGAGCTCATCCGGCGCCAGGTCGCGACCTCGATCTTCCGCGTCACCGTCACCCGCCAGCCGGCGCCGCCGCCCTCGGGTGTCATGAGCCTGCCCGGCCCCGGCCAGCCCGCGCGCACCGCCACCGACGGCAGCGCCTCGTCCGACAACGGGCAACAGCCCGGCGCCCGGCCGGCCGCACGGCCCCTCGCCGCCGGCCAGGGCGTGCTCCGTCGGGGCGCGGCGTCCGGTCCCGTGGCGGGCCTCCCGGCCGACCCGATGCGCGGCGCGCGCGAGGCGCCGGGCGCCGGCGCCGGGGCGGCCGCGGACGCCCGGCCCGGGCATACCCCGTCCGGCGCGCGGATCGGGCGCAACGATCCGTGCTGGTGCGGCTCGGGGCAGAAGTACAAGAAGTGTCACGGGGCCTGACCCGTTCCCGGAGCCGCGATCTCGTGCGCCTGATCATCGCCGGTGGCCTCGCCGTCACCCTCGTGGCGGGTTACGCGACGCTGCGCATCTGGCAGCAGGGCGACCGTGACGAGCAGCGGCCGGTTGACGCCATCGTCGTCCTGGGCGCCGCGCAGTACGACGGGAATCCGTCGCCGGTGTTCGAGGCGCGCCTCGACCATGCCGTCGCGCTGTGGCACACCGGCCTCGCGAGGGCGTTCGTCGTGACCGGCGGCAAGCTCGAGGGCGACCGCACGACGGAGGCCGCCGTCGCCCGCGCATACGCGATCGAGCGCGGCGTGCCCGAGGACGCGATCTTCGGCGAGGACGAGGGCCACAACACGCTCGCCTCGCTGCGCACGGTCGCGGCGATGCTCGAGGAGCGGGAGATGCGGACGGCGCTGTTCGTGTCGGATCCCACGCACATGCTGCGGGTGCTCCGGATCGCCGACGACCTGGGAATCGACGCCTTCGGGTCGCCGACGCCCCGGTCCCCGGTGCAGCAGGATCCCGGCCGCCGGATGCGGGCGACGATCCACGAGCTCGGTGCCCTCGCGGTCTACTTCCTGGCCGGCGGCACGCCCGCGGTGGAGCAGGCCGGAGGGTAGGCGGAGCGGCCCGGCGGGTGGTGCGCGGACCGGGCGCGAAATCTGCCGTCGAAGCCCGGTTGCCCCCTTGGCGTCCGCGAGACCCTCTCCTATACTCGCGATCAGTTCTTCGCCACCAGGGACCGGCGCCCACGCCCACCCCAGCGCCCACGACGCACACGGCGCCCCCGGCCCGAAACGGCCCGCCCGCTCGACAGCGGGGGGCGAGCGAGAGG
>CAYJOH010000531.1:0-1804 GCA_964371685.1 uncultured Anaerolineaceae bacterium | reverse complement strand
CGGCCCGTGCGCCCGGTGGCATCGCCGCCTCCGTTCCTCGCCCGCCGCGAGCGCCTCGCGAGCGTCGGCTCCACGAACGACGTCGTCCGCGGCTGGCTGGAGCAGGGCACGCCCGAGGTGTGCCTCGCCGTCGCCGGCGAGCAGACGGCGGGCCGGGGGCGGCACGGGCGCACGTGGCAGGCGCCGCCCGGCGTCGCGCTGCTCGCCTCGGTGGGCTTCCTGCCGGCGTGGCTCGCGCCCGACCGCGCCTGGCGCCTGTCGGCGATCGTCGCGCTGGCGATGTGCGATGCGGCCGAGGATGCCGCGGGGCTGCCGGTGGGGTCCATCCGGCTCAAGTGGCCCAACGACCTGGTGGTCGAGACCGCCGGGCCGCGCGCGCTGCTGATCGGTGTCCGCGACGCGGGCGAGGCCGCGGCACGGCTGGGCGCGCCGCTCGCGCTGCGCAAGCTGGCCGGGGTGCTCGGCGAGAGCGACGGGCTCGGGACGGCGAACCCGCGCGTGGTCGTGGGGATCGGGATCAACGCCGACTGGGCCGCGGCCGGCTTTCCACCGGAGCTGGCGGGGTCGATGACCAGCCTGCGCGAGGCCGCCGGCGGACGGCCGATCGACGTCGAGGCGCTGCTGGACGCCTTCATCGACCGCCTCGAGGCGCGCACGGCGGCGCTGCGGACCGGCTACTTCGACCACGCCGGCTGGGTCGAGCGCCAGGCCACGACCGGGCGGCTGGTGTCGCTCGAAGGCCCCGACGCCGCGGGCGCCGGACCCTCTGCGCCGGTGCGAGCGCTGGGCGTGGACGCCCCGACCGGGGCGCTGGTCGTGGAGGACGCGACCGCCGCGTCCGGCGAGCGGCTCGTGCACGCCGGCGAGGTCGTCCACGTGCGGCTCGTGACGGACGGGGTGTAACGCCGTGGCGCGACCGGTGTTCGGAAGGCAGGAGCGGGCGGCGCGTGGAGGCGTCGTCGCCCTCGACCGCGACCGCCACCTCGTGGAGGCGGCGCGCCGCGATCCCGCGCAGTTCGACGCCCTGTACCGGAAGTACCTCGCCCAGGTGTACGCCTACGCGCTGTACGAGCTCGCCGACCACCACGCCGCGGAGGACGCGACCGAGCGGACGTTCCTGCGCGCCCTCGCCGCGCTGCCCCGGTTCCGCGAGCAGGCACGCCCGGAGGACGGCCCCGAGGCGTCCACGTTCCGCGTCTGGCTGTTCCGGATCGCGCGCAACGTGGTCGCGAACGAGCGGCGGACCCGGCGGCGACGGCCGGCGGACTCGCTCGAGGTGGCCCTGGGCGCCGGCCTCGCGGTCGCCGACCCCTCGGACCTCGAGACCCAGGCCGCGAACCGCGACGAGGCCGCCCGGGCGCTCCGCGCGCTCGGCTCCCTGCCCGACGACCGCCGCCGGGCGCTGGTCCTGCGGTTCGTGGACGAGATGAGCACGGGCGAGATCGCGGGCGTGCTGGGGCGGTCCGAGGGTGCCGTCCGGGTGCTGATCCACCGGGCGCTGGGCGCCGGCGCCCGCGAGCTCGGCGGCGACCGCGGCGGCGGGCGCCGGGGCGGGCGGCGATGAGCGCGGACCGCCTGCCGGAGCGCGACCGCGCCGACATCGAGGCGCTGATGGCGGACCACTACCTCGATGGGCTCCTGGCGGCCGCCGACCGGCGCGCGGACGACGCCCCGGCGGACGCGGCCCTGGACCCGGCGCTGCGCGACGCGGCCCGCCTCCTGCGCCGGGCGCTGGTCCGGGTCCATCCGTCGTTCCGGTTCGAGGAGCGGCTGGCCGCCCGGCTCGCCGAGCTCGCCGCCACGC
>CAYJOH010000530.1:0-1808 GCA_964371685.1 uncultured Anaerolineaceae bacterium | reverse complement strand
CCCGCCGGTTCCGGAGGCTCGCGCTCAGCCCACGCGGGCGAGCGCGGCCTCGATCGCCCGGCGCGCGTACACCACGGCCATCGCCGCGCGGTACTCGCGCCCCGCGTGAAGGTCCGCGTCGACCTCGACCTCGTCGGGCGCGTGCGCCGCCGCGGCCGCGATCGCGGCCGCCGAACCGTCGCTGCCGACGAGCGCGGACTCCACCTCCGGCGCACGGTAGGCGTGCTCGTGGACGCCGGTCACGCCGATCCCGGCCCACGCGATCCGCCCGTCCTGGCCCAGGATCACGACGGCGGCCACGCCGACCATCGCGTATCCGGACGCCCGCTGCTCCAGCGAGGCGTAGGCGGACCCGGCGTTGTCCAGCGGCGCGGGCAGGATGATCTCGGTGAGCAGCTCGCCCTGGCGGAGGACGGTCGCGAACGCGCCCTCGAAGAACCCGTCCGCCTTGACCGTCCGGCTGCCGTCCGCCGACCGGAGCACGAGCTCCGCGTCCAGCGCGAGCAGCGCCGCCGGCAGGTCCGAGGCCGGGTCCGCGTGGGCGATCGCGCCGCCGACGGTGCCCCGGTTGCGCACCTGGACGTCGCCGATGGTCGGCAGCATGTCCGGGCGCACGCCGTAGTGCCTGGCCGGCGCGTCCATGAGATCCGCGTACGTCGGCCGCGCGCCGACCGCCTGGCGGCCGTCGGCGAGCGTCCGCACGCCCCGCAGCTCGCCCAGCCGGCCGATGTCCACCAGCGTGCCCGGGTGGGCGAGCCGCAGCTTCATCAGCGGCAGCAGGCTCTGGCCGCCGGCGATGACCTTGGCGCCGTCGTCCGACGCGAGGATCCGCAGCGCCTCGTCGACGCTGCCCGCCCGGGTGTACCCGAACGCCGCCGGGATCATGCCTGGCCTCCCTTCGCGGACTGGATGGCGCCCCACACCGTCTGTGCCGTGTACGGCATGTCGAGGTGCCGGATGCCGAGGGGGCTGAGCGCGTCGATGACCGCGTTCGCCACCGCGGCCGTGCTCGCGATGCAGCCGGCCTCGCCAACGCCCTTGACGCCCAGCGGGTTGACGGGGCTCGGCGTCACCGTCTCGTCAAGCTCGAAGGCCGGCAGCCACGACGCCCGCGGGAGCGCGTAGTCCAGCATCGAGCCCGTGAGCAGCTGGCCGTCGTCACCGTAGATCGCGCCCTCCCAGAGGGCCTGGCCGATGCCCTGGGCGATGCCGCCGTGGAGCTGGCCGTCCACGATCATGGGGTTGATCTTGTTGCCCACGTCGTCGACGGCGACGTAGCGGACGAGGTCGATGACGCCGGTCTCCTCGTCGACCTCGACGATCGCGATGTGCGTCCCGAACGGGAACGTGCAGTTCGGGGTGTCGTGGTAGGCCGTCTCGTCGAGATACGGCTCCATGCCCTCGGGGGTGTCGAACGCGAGGTCGAGGGCGAAGGCGATCTCCTGGATCGTCTTCTTCTTGTCCGGCGAGCCCTTGACCCGGTACTCGGCGCCGTCCACCTCGATGTCGTCGACGTGTGCCTCGAGCATGTGCGCCGCGTAGCGACGCGCCTTGTCGCGGATCTTGGCGGCCGCCTTGAGCGCGGCGCCGGTTCCCACGTTGGACGTGCGCGACCCGTACGAGCCGTACCCGAACGGGGTGCCCTGGGTGTCCGAGTGCTGGACGACGATGTCCTCCATCGGGATGCCCAGCTCGTGGCTGATGATCTGGGCGTAGGTGGTCTCGTGGCCCTGGCCCTGCGGCTGGGTCCCCATCGTGACGACGACCTTGCCAGTGAGGTGGACCTTGATGTTCGACGACTCCCACAT
>CAYJOH010000529.1:0-1809 GCA_964371685.1 uncultured Anaerolineaceae bacterium | reverse complement strand
GCCAATGGCCTAGGATGTTAGGCCAACGGCGTGTCAAGACTTGACACGCCCATATGTGTGTCAGGGTGGCGTGGCCCGGCACACGTCCGGCCCGCGGGCCGGGTGGTCGGTCCGTCATCTCGTTCGGGCTAGCGCGGCGTGGCGCGAAGCCCCCTGCATCTGGAGCACTGTGATCTCGATCGAAACCCCCACTTCTCCCGTCTCCGATACCGAGGCCGCCCTGGCGGCCGCCGCGGTCGAGCTCGATCCCGAGGTCGCCGCGCTCGAGGCCGAGGTGCTCGCCGTCACGGAGCCCGCGGCCAAGGTCGAGGCACCCAAGCCGGCCGAGGACGAGGCGGAGCCCGAGCCGGTCGCCGCCGAGGTCCTCGACACGGACGACTCCGTGCGCCTGTACCTGCGCGAGATCGGGCGCGTCCCGCTGCTCAACGCCGAGGAGGAGGTCATCCTCGCGAAGGGCATGGAGCTGGGCGCCCAGATGCACACGGAGCCCTGGAAGGCGATCCTGTCGATCCACGAGTGGACGCTCCACGAGACCGAGGCCACCGGGCGCCGCAAGGACCGCCGCTACGTGCTCCCGTTCGCCGCGGAGTCGCACCGCATCGTGCGCGCGGCGCTGACCTCGGACGACGCGCTGGACCTGCTGGTCACCGCGCCCTCGTTCGGGCTCACGGACGCCATCAGCAAGGCCGAGACGGACACGCTCAAGGAGCACCTCGCCCGCGCGAAGGACGTCCGCTCCGTCTACAACGAGCGGCTGGACGCCGAGTCCTTCATCACCCTCCTGGACTGGATCGAGGACGAGCTGGGCCGGCCGAACGCCGAGCTCCGTGGGAGCACGGCCCTTCGCGACGTCCGCACCTGGGCCCGCGACGAGGTGGCCTACCCGGCCATCCGCCGTCACCTGGAGTCCGGGCGCGAGGACGAGCTGGTCACCGAGATGCGCCACGTCCTCAAGGACCTGGCCAAGCACTCCCGCGACCACCTGACCTCGGCCAACCTGCGGCTGGTCGTGTCGATCGCGCGCAAGTACATCAACCAGGCGGGCATGGGCCTCCTCGACCTCGTCCAGGAGGGCAACGCCGGCCTGATCCGCGCCGTCGACAAGTTCGAGTACGAGCGCGGCTTCAAGTTCAGCACCTACGCCACCTGGTGGATCCGCCAGGCGATCCAGCGCGGCCTCGCGGACCAGAGCCGGACCATCCGGATCCCGGTCCACATGGTCGAGACGATGGGCCGCGTCGCGCGCGTCGTGCGCGAGCTCTCGACGCAGCTCGGGCGCGAGCCCACCAACGCCGAGATCGCGGCCGCCCTCCCCGACGAGACGCCGGTGATGACCGCGCAGCGGGTCGAGGAGATCCGCAAGCTCGGCCGCGAGCCCGTCTCGCTCCAGTCGCCCGTCGGCGACGAGGGTGACGCGGAGCTGGGCGAGCTGATCCCGGACGAGGACGCGATCTCGCCGCTCGATGCGGTCGCGGACCGGATGCGGCGGGAGCAGATCGAGCACGTGCTCAACAGCCTCGACGGGCGCGAGCAGCGCGTCCTGCGCCTCCGCTTCGGCCTCGACGACGGGCATGCCCGGACGCTCGAGGAGGTGGGCCGCGAGTTCGGCCTCACCCGCGAGCGGATCCGCCAGATCGAGGTCCAGGCGCTGCGCAAGCTGCGCCACCCGTCCCGCAGCCGCAAGCTGCGCGAATTCGCCGCCTAGCCCCTATCGCGCGAGAGCGTCGGGCGCTCCTCCCCCACGCTCCAAGGCCGGCCGCGTCGCACGCCGACGCGGCGGGTTTGTGTGTTCCTGCGGTGTCGCCCCGT
>CAYJOH010000528.1:0-1810 GCA_964371685.1 uncultured Anaerolineaceae bacterium | reverse complement strand
CCCTGCCGGCTCACCATCCGAACGCGAACACGAAGCCGCCCCTCCAGGCGTACCCCGGAGGGGCGTTCGTCTTGGGCTCGGGGACGCCCCTCGCATGCCCGCGCGTTCCCCCCCGCGGCGCGGACACCGCCGCCCCGCGGCCGTTGACTCCAGGTCCATGAGATCGCGCATCCGGCTGCCGGAATCGCGGTTCGGCGGCCCGGACCTCATGGCCTACGAGTCCACACCGGGCCGAACGCGGGTGTCCAGTGCGCCTGCCCCTCGGCGCAGCTCGCGGTCGGGCGCACGTCGGAGCTCGGGGTGGACCGTCGGAGCACGGTTCGCACCATGCCGATGGAACCCGGCCCCCCTTGCCATCCGGCCCCCCGCCGATGCCCTAGGCCATCCCTCCGGGCGACCTGTGGCCCATGGCCGGGCGACGCGCGTCGCCCAATATCAGTACCGGCGTCCCCCGATCCCGCCATGGCCGATGTGGGGCCTCAGGCACCCGCCCGCCACGGCGACTGAGTGAGCGTGACGTGATGGCTGACGACGGGCTGTATGCCGCGCTGATGCGGCGTGGGATGTCCCGCCGGTCGTTCCTCAGGTTCACCACCGCGATGGCTGCCGCCCTGGCGCTGCCGGCCGCATACGCGCCCCGGATCGCCAAGGCCGTCGAGGGCGCCAAGCGGCTGCCCGTGATCTGGCTCCGCGGCCAGGACTGCGCGGGCGAGACGGAGGCCTTCCTCCGGGCGCCGGAGCCGTCCGCCGCCTCGCTCCTGCTCGACGTGCTGTCGATGGAGTACCACGAGTCGCTGATGGCCCCGGCCGGCGCCGCTGCCGAGCTGTCGCGGACGACGGCGCTCGAGCGCTACCCGGGCGGCTACGTCGTCGTGGTCGAGGGCGCCATCCCGACCGGGGCCGGCGAGGCGTTCTGCCTGGTCGGGGGCCGGCCGTTCGCGGACGTCGTGCGCGAGGTCGCCGACGGTGCGCTGGCGACGATCGCGGTCGGCGCCTGTGCCTTCGACGGCGGCGTGCCGGGTGCCGGGGGCGGGGTGACGAACGCGGCGAGCCTGCGCGAGGTCGTCGGTGGCCACACGATCGCGCTGCCGGGCTGCCCGGTGAACGTGGAGAACCTGGTCGCGACGATCGTCCACTACCTGACGTTCGAGGAGTGGCCGGCCCGGGACATGATGGGCCGCCCGCTGTTCGCCTACGGGCCGCTGATCCACAACGAGTGCGAGCGACGGCCCCACTTCGAGTTCGGCGAGTTCGTCCAGGCCTGGGGCGACGAGGGCGCGCAGAAGGGCTGGTGCCTGTACAAGCTGGGCTGCAAGGGCCCCGAGTCGTTCGGCAACTGCGCGTCCGTGCGGTTCGGTGAGGGGACCAGCTGGCCGGTCCGGGCGGGACACGGCTGCATCGGCTGCACGATGCCCGACTTCTGGGACGCGATGAGCCCGTTCTACCTGCGGCTCCCGTCGCCCGTGCCGCCGTTCCCGAGCCTCACGGTGGACATGGTCGGCGCGGGCCTCGTGGCCGGCGTCGGCGGGCTGGCCGTGGTCCACGGCACCGGGATGTACCTGACCCAGCGCCGCCGCCGCGCGGCGACCCGCCGCGAGGTCGCGGCCCGGGCCGGGGAGGGGGCCGTCACCGTCGAGGCCCCGCTCGCAGTCGAGGCAGAGGTAGTGGCCGAGCCGGTCGCGCCCGCAGTCGAAGCGGTTGTGGTCGCCGAGCCCGCCGAGCCCGCCGAGGCGGCCGCCCCCGTCGGTGTCGCCGGAGCCGCCGAGGCACCCGAGCCGCCGGAGGTCGCGACCACCGAGCGGATTACACC
>CAYJOH010000527.1:0-1817 GCA_964371685.1 uncultured Anaerolineaceae bacterium | reverse complement strand
GACAGCGCCTCGTGGGTGTCGGGGACCCACAGCACGTCGTCGGCGAAGCGCTCGATCTGCGGGTCGCCCTCGGTCGCGACCGCGATGACCTTGGCGTCGCGCGCCCGGCCCTCCATCACGTTGCTGATCAGCTTGTCGTACACCCGCGAGCGGGTGGCGATCGCGACCAGCGGGCACTCGATGTCGAGCAGCGAGATCGGGCCGTGCTTGAGCTCGCCGGCCGCGTACCCCTCGGCGTGGATGTAGCTGACCTCCTTGAGCTTGAGGGCACCCTCCAGCGCGCCCGGCAGCGTGTAGCCGCGGCCGATGAACATGAAGCCGCGCGAGTTCACGTAGCGCCGCGCCAGGGCCGCCACGCCGGAGGCGGCTTCGAGGGCCCGGGCGGCGGCGCCCGGCAGGGCTCGCAGCGCCTGGCCCAGCTCCAGCTCCTGCTCCGCGCCGAACGAGCCGCGCGCCTTCGCGATCGCCGCGGCCAGCACGATCAGGGTCGTCACCTGGGTGACGAACGTCTTGGAGGCGGCGACCGCGATCTCGGGGCCGGCCTGCAGGAACATCACGGCGTCCGTCTCACGGGTGATGGCGGACCCCACGGTGTTGGTCACCGCGACGATCGGGCTCCCCTGCTCGCGCGCCCAGCGCGTGGGCGCGATCGTGTCCGCCGTCTCGCCCGACTGGGTGACGGCGATCACGAGCGTGTCGGCGCCCAGCGGCGGGGGCGAGTACCGGAACTCGGAGCCCACGGTCACGCGTGCCGGCAGCCCGGTCCAGTCCTGGATCGCCGCGGCCCCCACGAGCGACGCGTAGGACGCCGTGCCGCACGCGACGAGCTCCACCCGGGTCACCCGGCGGAAGGCCTCGACCATGCCGTCCACCTCGGGCGCGAGGATCTGGCCGGCGGCGGTCACCCGGCCGGCCAGCGACTGGCGGAGGGCGTCCGGCTGCTCGTGGATCTCCTTGAGCATGAAGTGCTCGTAGCCGCCCTTCTCCGCCGCCTCGGGCGACCAGTCGACCCGCGTCTCGGCCCGCTCCCGCCGGACGCCGTGGACGTCGGTGACCTCCACGCCGGTGGGCCGGACATCGGCGACATCCCCCTCCTCGAGGAACACGATCCGGTCGGTGTGGGCGAGGATCGCGGCGACATCGCTGGCGATGAAGCTCTCCTCGCCGTTGCGGCCGACGATCAGCGGGACGTTCTGCCGGGCGCCGACCAGCCGGCTGATCTCGCCCTTGTGCATCACGACCAGCGCGTAGGCGCCCACCACCTGTCGCAGGGCCGCCCGGACCGCATCGGCGAGGTCGCCCTGGTAGGCCTCCTCGACGAGGTGCGCGATCGCCTCGGTGTCCGTCTCGGAGGTCAGCGTGTGGCCTCGGGCCTCGAGGCCGTCGCGCAGCTCGCGGAAGTTCTCGATGATCCCGTTGTGGATCACCGTGATGTTGCCGGTGCAGTCCTGGTGCGGGTGCGCGTTGAGGTCGTTGGGCCGGCCGTGCGTGGCCCAACGGGTGTGGGCCAGGCCGATGGCGGCGTGCGGGGTCCGGTCCGCGATCGCGGTCTGGAGGTTGGCGAGCTTGCCCGCGCGCTTCTCGATGAACAGCTCGCCGGCCTCGTCCACCAGCGCGATGCCCGCGGAGTCATAGCCGCGGTACTCGAGGCGCTTGAGGCCCTCGATGAGGATGGGGCCCGCCTCACGGGGACCGGTGTAGCCGACGATTCCGCACATGCCGCTGGTGGTTCTCCCTCCGGATCCGCCGCGGGCCGCCGCGGGCCGGGCTAGTGTAGACGCTCCCCTGCGAGCGCCGAGATCGCGTCGGCGATCGCG
>CAYJOH010000526.1:0-1819 GCA_964371685.1 uncultured Anaerolineaceae bacterium | reverse complement strand
GGCGCCCCGTACCGGCTGATCCTCGTGGTGACCGACGGCGTGTTCAGCATGGACGGCGACATCGCGCCCCTGCCGGGCATCGTGGAGGCGGCCGAGGCGTATGGGGCCGCCGTGCTGGTCGACGACGCCCACGCGTCGGGGGTGCTGGGCAAGGACGGCCGGGGCTCGGTCAGCCACTTCGGGCTCGAGGGCCGGGTGGCGATCCAGGTCGGCACCCTGTCCAAGGCGGTCGGCGTGCTCGGCGGCTACGTCGCGGGCAGCCAGGCGCTGCGCGACATCCTCGTCCAGCGCGCGAGGCCGTTCCTGTTCTCCACGTCCCATCCGCCCGCCGTCGCCGCCGCCTGCCGCGAGGCCCTGCGGATCATGGTCGAGGAGCCCGAGCTCATCGAGCGCCTGTGGGCGAACACCCGCCGGTTCAAGGCGGAGCTCGCGCGCCTGGGCTTCGACATCGGCCACTCCGAGACCCCGATCACGCCGGTGCTGCTGGGCGACTCCGAGACCACGATCCGGTTCTCCAACCGGCTGTTCGAGGAGGGCGTGTTCGGGACCTCGGTCGTGTTCCCGACGGTGGCGCTCGACCGGGCCCGGATCCGGACGATCGTGACCGCGGCCCACACGGACGAGATGCTCGACGAGGCGCTGGCGGCCTTCGGCCGGGTGGGGCGCGAGCTGGGCGTCGTCGCCGGGTGAGCCGACGCCGGCCGACGCTGCCCGAGCCCGCGGACACGCGCCCGCGGGCGGAGGTCGAGCACGAGGCGTTCCTCGCCGGCCTCGCCGCGGGCCTCGGCGACGCGCGCGACCTGCCCCTCGACTCGCACCTCCACACGGTCCGCTCGCCGGACGCCAACGCGCAGCTGGACGGCTATGCCGCGCTCGCCGTGGAGCGCAAGATCGCTGAGCTGGCGATCACCGACCACGTGGACTTCGATCCGGCGATGCCGGCCTATGGCTTCGCCTCGTTCGCCGACCGCGAGCGCGATGTCCGCGAGGCGGCCGCCCGGTGGGCGGACCGGGGCCTGGCGATCCGGTTCGGCGTCGAGGTGACGTACGAGCGGCGGTACGAGGATGAGATCCGGGGCTGGCTGCGCCGCCATCCCCACGACTACGTCATCGGCAGCGTCCACGTCAGCGCCGTGTCGCCGTACAAGGCCGGCAACGTGGCGACGTTCGTGCACGGGCGGTCGCTGCCGGAGATCGTGGCGCCCTACTTCGACGAGATCGTCGGCGCCGCGCGGTCCGGCCTGTTCGACACCATCGGGCACCTCGACTTCGTGAAGCGCTACCTCGTCCCGCACGTCATGCCCGCGGACCTCGCGGCGGCGCCGGAGCTGTACGAGCCAGTGCTCCGGGCGCTGGTCGAGAGCGGCACGGCGCTCGAGGTCAACGCCTCGGGCCTGCGCCAGCTGCCCCGGGAGACGTATCCGTCGGCCGCGATCGTCGCCCGCTACCGGCAGCTGGGCGGCCGCCACGTGACCGTCGGGTCCGACGCCCACCGGACAGAGTGGTTCGCGTACGGCCTCGGGGAGGCGTATCGTCACGCCGCGGGCGCCGGCTTCGAGGCGCTCACGTTCCGCCGCGGCGGCGAGCGGGTCGCCGTGGCCGTGCCATCGGGCCGTCGAGGGTAGCCTCCGGCAGCCCGGCCGGGGGGCCAACAGGGGACAGACATGGACAATAACCGCGCACGGACGACGCAGCTGATCGCCGCGGGGGCCCTGGCGCTCCTGCTCGGCGCGTGTGGCGGCTCCACGACGGCCTCGCCGACGGCCGCACCCGCCTCACCGGCGGCGACCCCGGTCGCGACGACCGGCCCGACCGGGGC
>CAYJOH010000525.1:0-1820 GCA_964371685.1 uncultured Anaerolineaceae bacterium | reverse complement strand
CGATCGGCAGCACGCCGTTCTTGAGCGCGTTGCTCCGGAAGATGTCCGCGAACGAGGTGGACAGGATGGCCCCGATGCCCCACGCGCGGAGCGCCCACGGCGCGTGCTCGCGGGACGAGCCGGTGCCGAAGTTGTCGCCGACCAGCAGGATCCTGCGCCCGGCCATGCCCGGCCGGTCAAGCACGAACGGCGGGTCCTTCGGGGAGCCGTCCTCCTCGAACCGCCAGTCGCGGAACAGGGCGTCGGCGAGGCCCTCCTTGTCGGTGACCTTGAGGTAGCGCGCCGGGACGATCTGGTCCGTGTCCACGTTCTCCGCGGGCAGCGGCACGATCCTCGAGGCGAAGGAGCGGAACGGCTCGGCCATCTCAGTACCCTCCGCCGACGGTCACCAGCTCGGCGACCCCGGGGATCGTGCGCGGGTCGGTGACGACGCCGCTGATCGCCGACGCCGCCGCGGTCAGGGGCGAGGCGAGGAACGTGCGGCCACCCTTGCCCTGCCGGCCCTCGAAGTTGCGGTTCGAGGTGCTGATCGCGTACTGCCCGGGCGAGAGCTGGTCCCCGTTCATCGCGATGCACATCGAGCAGCCCGACTCGCGCCACTCGGCGCCGGCCGCGCGGAAGATCTCGTGCAGCCCTTCGAGCTCGGCCTGTTGCTTCACCTGCTGCGAGCCCGGCACGATCATGAGCCGCACGCCGTCCGCGGCATGCCTGCCACTGAGCACGCTTGCCGCCAGGCGCAGGTCGCTGATCCGGCTGTTGGTGCACGAGCCGATGAACACCACCTCGACAGGCTGTCCGGCGATGGGCTGGCCGGCCTCGAGGCCCATGTAGTCGAGCGCCCGCTCGAGGCCGCGGCGGGCCGAGGCGTCGTCGGCGTCCTCCGGGCGGGGCACGCGGCCGGTGACCGGGATGCCCATGCCCGGGTTGGTCCCGTAGGTCACCATCGGCTCGAGGGTGTCGGCATCGATCACGATCGACTTGTCGAACACGGCGCCCTCGTCGGTGGGGAGGCTGCGCCAGCTCGCGACCGCGGCGTCCCACGCCGTGCCCTGTGGCGCATGCCGCCGGCCGCGGATGTACTCGAACGTGGTGTCGTCCGGTCCCACCAGCCCGGCCCGTGCCCCGCCCTCGATGCTCATGTTGCAGATCGTCATCCGCTGCTCCATCGACAGCGCGCGGATCGCCTCGCCCCGGTACTCGAACACGTGGCCGGTGCCGCCGCCGATGCCGATCCGGGCGATCAGGGCGAGGATGATGTCCTTGGCGCTCACGCCGGGCTGGAGCCGCCCGTCGACACGGACCTCGTAGGTCTTCGGCTTGCGCTGGAGCAGCGTCTGGGTCGCGAGGACCATCTCGACCTCGCTCGTCCCGATCCCGAACGCGAGCGCCCCGAACGCCCCGTGCGTCGCCGTGTGCGAGTCGCCGCACACGATCGTCATGCCCGGCTGCGTGAGCCCCAGCTCCGGGCCGATGACGTGGACGATCCCCTGCGTGTCGCTGCCGAAGGCGTGGATCGGGATGCCGAAGTCGCGGCAGTTGGTCTCGAGCTGGCTGATCTGGGCCGCCGCCTGCACGTCCAGCATCGGGAGGCCGCGCGGGGTGGTGGGCGTGGAGTGGTCCGCGGTCGCCACGGTCCTGTCCGGGCGGCGGACCGTCAGCCCCTTCTGTCGGAGACCCGTGAAGGCCTGCGGGCTGGTGACCTCGTGGACGAGCTGGAGGTCGATCGCGAGGAGGGCGGGGGCGCCCGGGTCCTCGGCGACGACGTGCTCGTCCCAGATCTTCTCGACGAGGGTGCGGGGTCGGGTCATGGCCGTGGCGTG
>CAYJOH010000524.1:0-1823 GCA_964371685.1 uncultured Anaerolineaceae bacterium | reverse complement strand
GACGGACGAGACCTTCGACTGGCGACACCAACGCACGGGTGTCGGGTCGAAGGCATGGCTTCCGGACCCGAGCCCAGCACCGGAGCCCCGAATGGACGCGTTTCTCCTCTCGACCGGCGTGATCCTGCTCGCCGAGCTGGGCGACAAGAGCCAGCTGATGGCGCTCGCGTTCGCCGCGCGGTACCGCGCCACGACGGTGCTGGTCGCGGTGACCATCGCCACGCTCGTCGTCCACGCGGGCTCCGTCCTCCTCGGCTCGGCGTTCGCGCTTGCCCTGCCCACGGCGGCGATCCAGGTCGTCGCCGGCCTCGCCTTCTTCGGCTTCGCGGGCTGGACCCTGCGGGGCGACGAGCTGGGCGAGGCCGAGCGGGGCCGCGCGAAGCGGACCGGGCGCTGGGCGCTGGTCACGATCGGCACCGCGTTCTTCCTCGCCGAGCTGGGCGACAAGACGATGCTGGCGACGGTCACCCTGGCCACGACCGAGGAGCCGATCGGCACCTGGCTGGGATCGACCGCCGGCATGGTGGTGGCCGATGCGATCGCGATCGCGATCGGTGCGCTGCTGGGGACCCGCCTCCCGGAGCGCGCGATCAGGCTGTTCGCCGCCGTGGCGTTCGTGGTGTTCGGCGCGATCCTCGTCGCGCAGGGCCTGGGAGTGGTCTCGCTCTGACCGTCACTCGGCCCATCGGACCCGGAGCCGCCCCTGGACACCCGGCAGCGGCAGCCCCTCGGCCTCCGCCTGGACCACGTCGCGTTCTCCCGCTGAGAGGGGGCGCCACGGCTGGATCGTCAGGGCGGAGTCCGCGCGCCGCCACGTGCCGGCGAGCTCGCCGCCCACGAGCACCCCGCCCGGCCACACGCGCGACGGCCACAGCGCGGAACGACGGTCGGCGTCGGGCACGAGGAGCTCGCGGTGCGCGCCCTGGAGCAGGAAGAACGCGTCGCCGCTCGGGAGGAGCCGCGCGTCCGCGACGGGCCCGGCCTGGGCACGGAACGACGCCTCGTCGCTCGCCAGGATCCAGGCGTCTCCGATCGGGGTTCGAGCCGGTGCCAGCGCGCCTGCGAGCGCCTCGAACGTGGACCGGCCGACCGCCGTCGCGATCCCGGCCCACTCGGCGAACGCCGACGGCGTCGTGGGTCCGAACACGTGGAGGTACCGGCGCGCGAGCTCGAGGCGGGCGTCGGCCGGGTCGTCGTCCGGTGCCGGCACCGTCCACACGGTCGGCTGGCGGCCACCGTCCCAGCGGAGCCTGACGCGGCCGGTCGGCGCGGCGTACCGGAACCGGTTCGGACGGACGCCGAGCGTGTGACCCGCCTCCCCGTACGACATCCGCCGGCCGCCGAGCACGGCATCCAGCACGTCCGCCGTCTCCTGCGCGAACCGCCGCCCTTCCTCATCGGCCGGCAGCCTGCCGAGGGTGAACACCGCCACGTCGCGGGCCGCGACGACGTACGCGCTGTAGCGCGGCCCCCAGAGCTGGACCAGCGACGGATCCTCCCAGGCCGTCGGCTGCGTCGCCTCGACGCGCGCATGGATCGACAGCAGCGCGGCCCGCGGCATGCTGTCCTGCAGGCCGGCCCACGCCGCGCCGCGAAGCGAGTCCGGACCCGGCGGCAGCCGCTCGTCGAGCCCGCCGACGGCGCGTCGATGCGCGAGGATCCGCGTCCGCGTGATGTCCAGCTGCTGCCGCGTCACGTCACCTCCGTCCCACCAGGTCCCCCATCACCGCCAGCACGCGGCCTCGAGCTGCGGCCTGGTCGGGTCGCCGTCACCCGGTCAGGATACGAGCCGTCCATCGGGCGGCCCCGCACAGGACCGGAGG
>CAYJOH010000523.1:344-1827 GCA_964371685.1 uncultured Anaerolineaceae bacterium | reverse complement strand
GATCGAACCCCCGATCGGCCAGGATCACCGACGCGAACGGCAGGACGACGGCGACCGCGATGCCGTCGAGGATGAACAGGAGCCGGATGGGGCTCACCCTGGTCGCCGCCCTCCGCCCGGGCGGGGATCCGGTGCGGCCGGTCCGGACGCCCGGCCCGTTGCGTCAGGCCCCGTGGCCCAGCTCAGCCGAACCGCTCCCGGAGCCTGGGCAGGATCGTCTCGCCGTAGCGCGCGATCGCCGACTCCTGGTCCTCGCCCGGGAAGTGGAACACGAGGTGGCGGAAGCCGTAGCCGAGGTAGGCGGCGAGCTGCTCGAGGTGCTCCTCGGGATCGGCCGACACCAGCCAGCGGGTGTGGGCGTAGGGCTCGGCGTGCCTCGCCAGGATCTCCATCTGGCGGGGGTCGTGGACGCCGACCTTCATCTCGCCCGGCAGGGCGAGCGCGGCCCAGACCTTGGTGTCCTCCATCGCCCGGGCGCGGTCGGGGTCGAAGGACACCTTCATCTCGATCATGCGGTCGATCGCCGCGCCGTCGCGGCCGGCCTTGGCCGCTCCCTCGGCGAGCGCCGGCAGCAGGGTCTCGGTGTACAGCGCCTCGCCCTTGCCGCTGGTGCAGATGAAGCCCTCGGCGAGCCGCCCCGCGAGCCGCGCCGCGGCCGGGCCCGAGGCCGCGATGTACAGCGGCACGGGCTCGTCGGGCCGGTCGTAGATCGTGGCCTCGTGGGTCCGGTAGTAGTCGCCCTCGAAGGTCACGAACTCCTCGCGCCACAGCCGCCCGATGAGGGTGACGGCCTCCCGCAGGCGCGCGAAGCGCTCGGCCTGCTCGGGCCAGGTGACCCCGGTCGGCACCTCGTTCATCGACTCCCCGGTGCCCACGCCCAGGATCACCCGGCCGGGGGCGAGGCAGGCCAGGGTGGCGAACGCCTGGGCGACGACCGCGGGGTTGTAGCGGAACGAGGGCGTGAGCACGCTCGTGCCCAGGGTGACCCGGTCGGTGGCCACGGCCGCGGCGCCCAGCCAGACCAGCGCGTTGGGCGCGTGGCCGCCGGTGTGGCGCCAGGGCTGGAAGTGGTCGCTGGTCCACACCGAGTCGAAGCCCGCGCGCTCGGCGGCGACCGCGAGCTCGAGCAGGCGGCGGGGCGGGAACTGCTCGGCGGACGCCTTGTAGCCGAGGCGGAGGCTGGGCATCGGGCTCCCTTCGTGCGTGCCCCCCGATTGTTGCATCAGCGGGCGATCGCGAGGGCCGCCGCGCCCGCGAGGACGAGCGCGGAGCCCGCGAGGCGGCCCGCGACGTCGGCCCGGCCGGCCGCCTCGCGCAGCCGCACCACGCCCCAGGTGGAGGCCAGCAGCACGGCCGACTCGCGGAGCGGGGCTACCAGCGCCAGCGGTGCCCGGCTGAGCGCGACGAGGACGAGGCCATAGGCCGCGAAGGTGAGCAGCCCGCCGGCGACGGCCCGGCCCCGGTCCAGCGTGGCGTGCCGCCG
>CAYJOH010000523.1:0-334 GCA_964371685.1 uncultured Anaerolineaceae bacterium | reverse complement strand
CTACGGTCCCCCCCCCGCGGCGGCCGCCCGGCCCCGGGGCCCGGGGGGGGCCGGGGGGCGCTACCGCGCCGCCGGCGATCCGCGGCCGCGCCCAGGCGACCGCGAGCAGCCCCAGGGCGCAGGCCGGCCACAGGATCGCCGAGTAGAACCACGCGGGCGCCAGCTGGACGCCCACCCGGTCCAGGGCGGAGTACGTCGCGATCATCGCGCCCGTGGCCAGCGCGAACCCGGCCGCGGCGCGGTCGTGGGGCGCGGCCGCGGCCCGGCGCCGCCCCCCCCCCCCCGCCCCCCCGCGCCGCCCCCCCCCCCCCCCCCCCCCCCCCCCCCCACCCCC
>CAYJOH010000522.1:0-1829 GCA_964371685.1 uncultured Anaerolineaceae bacterium | reverse complement strand
ACCGGGTCCACGAGACCCGTCAGCAGCCGCTTCGGGTCCAGGCCCGCGACGATCGTCCGGGCCGCGACCTCCTCGCCCGAGTCCAGCGCGACGCCGGTCACGGCGCCGTCGGCGGTCGTGACCGCGACGACCTTGGCGCCGGTCCGGATCTCGGCGCCCGCGGCCCGCGCAGCGGACGCGAGCGCCTCGGACAACGCGGACGGGCCGCCCTTCGCGAACACCGTCTCGCCGGCCGCGCCGCCGTCGTTGCCCGCCGCGTCGTGGAGCAGCACCGCCGTGGAGCCCGCCGACCAGGGGCCCATCGCCGTGTAGCGGACGGCGCGCCAGGCGAGCGTCGCGCGGATCGGCTCGCTGCGGAACGACTCGGCGACGAAGTCCGCCACCGCCATCGCGAGCACCCGCAGGATCGTGCGGCCGTCCTCCCGGCCCAGCCCGCGGAAGGCGCGGCCCAGCCGGAGGCCCACCAGCGCGTCGCCGACGCCGGGCGACCGGATCTCCGGCGGCGCCTCGTCGCCCAGGTCCCCGATGAACCTCGACAGCGTGCGGACGCGCCGGTCGAACTCCACGAACGACACCGCGTCGTCCTCGGACCACGGGCGGATGGCGTCCACGGTCCGGGCGAGATCCGTCCACAGGGTCACGGCCCGACCGTCGGCCTGGGGCGCGAACACGCGCACCTCCGGGGCGACCAGCGACAACCCGTGGCGCGTCAGCGCAAGCTCCCGGGCGATGGCCGGCCGCAGCCGGCCGACGGTGTGGGCCAGCGACGGCACGCGGACGCCCGGCGCGAGCTCCTCGGTCACCGTGGCGCCGCCGACGCGGTCGCGGGCCTCGAGCACCAGCACGCGCAGGCCGCCCCGCGCGAGGTAGGCGGCCGCCGTCAGTCCGTTGTGGCCGGCCCCCACGACGATCGCGTCGAAGGCGGCGGGCGACGTGGTCGAGGTCATGTCAGGCCACCTTCCGGCCACGGGCCCGCAGGACCTCAAGCGCGGCGAGACGCCCGTTGGCGCCCATCAGGCCGCCCCCGGGATGCGTGGACGAGCCGGACAGCCACAGGTTCTGCACCGGCGTCCGGAACCGAGCGTACCCGGGCACCGGGCGGTTGAAGAACAGCTGCTCGAGGCTCAGCTCGCCCTGGAAGATGTTGCCCTCCGTGAGGCCCATCGTCCGTTCGATGTCCAGCGGGGTGAGCACCTGGCGGCCGATGATGATGTCCCGGATGTTGGGCGCGAACTCCGCGATCCGGTCGATGACCGCGTCGCCGAACGCCTCCCGGTTGTCGTCCCAGGTACCCAGCGCCGGGTCGAGCCTGTACGGCGCGTACTGGACGAAGCAGCTGATGACGTGCTTGCCGGGCGGCGCCATCTGCGGGTCCACGAGCGTGGGGATGATCATGTCGATGTACGGCCGGCGGCTCCAGTGACCGTACTTCGCGTCGTCGTAGGCCTGCTCCATCTCCGTCATCGACGGGCTGAAGCTGATCGCACCCCGGAGGTGCTCGCCCTCGCCCGGCAGGCAGCTGAACTCCGGCAGGCGATCCACGGCCATGTTGACCTTGCCCGAGCTGCCCCGGAACTTGAACCGGCGGACCTCCTGCTCGAACGCCGGGTCGAGCGTGTCGGGCTCGAGGAGATCGAGGAAGGTGACCTTCGCATCCGCGGACGAGAGCACGGCGGACGCCTCGATCTCCTCGCCGCTCTCGAGCACGACGCCGGTCGCCCGAGTCGTCCCGTGGCCCGTGGACGTCCGGATCCTGGCCACCGGCGCCTCGGTCCGGATCTCCGCACCCAGCGCCTGGGCGGCACGCGCGATCGCGTACGACACGCCGC
>CAYJOH010000521.1:0-1834 GCA_964371685.1 uncultured Anaerolineaceae bacterium | reverse complement strand
GCGGATCGGGGCGTACGACAACTCCGTGAGATGACCTCACGCGGCCCGCGCCCCGCCTCGGCGTGAGCGCCGCTCCCAGAAGGCGTCGAAGCGCCCGCTCAGGTGACAGGCACGGAGGGCCAGGATGGCGTCGGCACCGGCCAGCGTCCAGCGCATGCCCGATCGCTTGAGCCGGGTCCCGACCACCACCCTGCAGCCGGCCTCCACGATGCCGGACGATACGCACAGTCCCTGCGAGCGGAACTCCGGGTAGCGCATGCGCTGCCGGTTCGTGGTCACGTATCCCACGCATCTGCGCGCCTCCTCGCTGGTGTCGGCGTGGGCGGCGAGGACGCGGAGCAGGTCGTCGAGCCTTCCCTCGTCCAGCTCCTCGTGTCGCTCCCTCGCCCATGCCCGGGCGAGGTCGCTCGTCGGCCCGAACACCGCCTTCGCGACGTCCGAGAGGTGCTCCTTGGCGTGGAACAGGTCGACCACCTCGATGGCGCCCGGGAACAGCTCGCCCGCGAGGTTCCAGATCCAGGTGGCCCCATCGCCGATGACCACCCGGCGCCCGGCCCGGTCGAAGCCGCTTCGACATGCCTCCCGCTCCACGCGCCGCCCGAACGCCGACAGGTCGGCGTCCACGTCGAGCGTGGCGGCGCTCTCGATGGCCACCGAGTGGCTCACCGATCCGGGGTCGCGGACGGGGATGCCATGGGCGTCCCGGCCCTCCGCCGTCCACACCGTGACCAGCTTGGCCTCGCGCGTGCGGGCGGACCCGTCCGCCTGCTTGCCGGACCGTCCGACGGTCTCGGACGGACGCATCGGCACGCCCGTGCCGTCCATGCCCAGGTACATCGTGGGCGCCGATGGTGCACCCGGCTCCACGACCGACCGCTCGTCGGCGGCGACCTGCCGTCCCAGGGCCTCCGCGGATCGCTCCACCGCCTTGGGGTCCACGTCCACGCCCGCGAGATGCCCCAGCAGGTCGCCCGCCTCGGCGAAGCTGACCAGCGCCGCGGCATGGCCCACCATGCGCGTCACCGCGGGTGACAGCGAGCCGTCCCCGAGCCCCTGGGTCCGGTCGCGGGGGCAGCAGCCGGCGCCGCAGGCGTCGCACACGAAGTACGCGCGCCGGAGGGTCAGCACGCCCAGGACGGTGGTGAGCGTCCTGGGCCGTCGACCGGCGTACCGGGCCGCCGCGCCGCAGGGACAGGGGATGGCCGGCCCCGTGTGGTCGGAGGTGTCCGCGGCCAGCGCCCGCTCCAGGGTCCGTGCGGCGAGCGCCAGGACCCGCCGGCGCAGGTCGGTCTCGAGGGCCTCGAGACCGAGGTCCTCCGCGGCGCCGGGTCCCAGGAGCGCCGCTACCTCGGCGGCGACCTCGGCGCCGAGGGCCTCGCGGAGCCCCCCTTTTCGTCCCCCTCCGACCCGCCCGGACCGGCCAGGAGCGCGTCGCACAGCTCCTCGCTCACCTCCACCAGCTCGCCCGCGAGCGCCCGGAAACGCCGGTGCTCCGCGATCTGCCCGCGGGTCCGCTCCACGGCGTCGGCGGGGATGATGCGCGTCACGGTCCGGCCATCGACGGCGCGCGTGAGCGACCAGCTGGGGCCGTGTCCCTCCTCGCCCTCCCGGGCGCAGCGGCAGTTCGGCTTGCCGCACCTGCGATAGCGGCCCACCAGCGAGCCCGGCCGCAGATCGCCCACGCGGGCCAGCTCGTCACGGATCTCGTCGCGTCGTCGTCGCAGCTCCTGGGGGTCGCGGGTGCGGCTCATGGTCACCTCCTAGGGTGACAGCATACCTCACTGTCAGATTCGAACGCAAGGGCCGCTCGGCTCACGACGGTGACGTACGCCCC
>CAYJOH010000520.1:0-1835 GCA_964371685.1 uncultured Anaerolineaceae bacterium | reverse complement strand
AGCCTGTCCTGGCGTCCCACGGCGGCTCCGGCAGCGGTCGCCGCCCGCGAGGATGCCCTGGCCGCCGCGGTCCGGGCGCTGCTCGGTGGCGAGATCGTCGCGGTCAAGGGCCTCGGCGGCTACCACCTGGCCTGCGACGCGACCGACGACGAGGCCGTGCGACGGCTCCGCGACCGCAAGCGCCGCTGGGCGAAGCCGTTCGCGATCATGGTCGCGGACCTCGCGGCGACGGGGGCGCTGTGCCGCGTGGGCGCCGCGGAGCGCGAGCTGCTGACCGCCCCCAGCCGGCCCATCGTCCTGCTCGAGGCGCGCGGCGACGGCACCCCGTACCTGTCCCCGGGGGTCGCCGCCGGCAACCGGCGCCTGGGCGTGTTCCTGCCCTACACGCCGCTCCACCACCTGCTGCTGGCCGCGGTGGGCCGGCCGATCGTCCTGACCTCCGGCAACCTCACCGACGAGCCGCTGGCGACCGACGACGAGGACGCGCTCGAGCGGCTCGCCGGCCTCGCGGACGGCTTCCTGGCCCACGACCGCGAGATCCGGGCGCGCTACGACGACTCGGTGACGCGCGTCGTCGCGGGGCGCGAGTCGGTGGTCCGCCGGGCCCGCGGCTACGCGCCGGACCCGATGCCGCTCCCCGTCCCGACGCCCACGCCGCTGCTCGCCGTGGGCGCGGAGCTCAAGCACACGTTCACGCTGGCGCGCGGCGGCCGGGCGCACGTCGCGCCCCACAACGGCGACCTCGAGGACCTGGCCACGCACCGCGCGTTCACCGACGGGCTCGCCCACCTGTCGCGGCTGCTCGCGCTGGAGCCGGAGGTCGTCGTCCACGACCTCCACCCCGAGTACCTGTCCACGAAGTACGCCCTCGAGCGCTTCCCGGCCGACCGGCGGATCGCCGTCCAGCACCACCACGCGCACGTCGCCTCGTGCGCCGCCGAGCACGGGATCGCGCAGCCGTTCCTGGGCGTCGCGTACGACGGGCTGGGCATGGGCGACGACGGCACGCTGTGGGGCGGGGAGCTGCTGCTCGCCGACCTGCGCGGGTACACGCGCCTGGCCCGCTTCGGGCGGGCACCGCTTCCCGGCGGAGCGCTGGCGGTGAGGCGGCCGTACCGGATGGCGCTCGGCTACCTGTTCGGCGCCGAGCCGCTCGACGGCGACCTCGTCGACCCCGCCGACGGCCTCGCCATCCCCGTGGACCAGGAGGCGGCCGCCCCGTTCCTCGCCCGCCTCGACCCGCGTGAGGTCGCGCTTGTCCGCCAGCAGGTCGTCCGGCGGCTCAACGCCCCGATCGCGTCCTCCGCCGGGCGCCTGTTCGACGCCGCGGCCGCGCTGCTGGGCATCCGGGACGTGGCGGAGTTCGAGGCCCAGGCGGCGATCGACCTCGAGCTCGCCGCCGGCGAGCGCGCCGCGCCCGCGCTGCCGTACCGGATCGCGCGCGTGGACGGGCTGCTGGTCTACGACCCGCGCCCCACCCTCGCCGCCCTGGTCGCGGCCCGCGCCGGGGGCACGAGCGTGGCACCGCTGGCCGCCGCCTTCCAGGAGACCATCGCGCTCGTCACCCGGGAGCTGCTCGCGGAGGCCCGCGCGACGACCGGCGTCCGGACGGTCTGCCTGTCCGGGGGCGTGTTCCAGAACCGGCGCCTGGCGTCCGTGCTGCTCCGGCGGCTGGCCCGCGACGGCTTCGAGGTGTTCATCAACCGGCTCGTGCCCGTCAACGACGGCGGCGTGAGCTACGGCCAGGCCCCGGTCGCCGCGGCCCGACTCGGGACCACCCGCGCAGGTGCGCCCGTGGCGCCCGAGGGCGGCACCGCATGGGTCGGGGGCTACCC
>CAYJOH010000519.1:0-1846 GCA_964371685.1 uncultured Anaerolineaceae bacterium | reverse complement strand
CTGCGCGCGTCGTCGGCGTGGAGGCTGCGGTGGACGTCGGCGATCCAGTGGCGCCGCGGGTCGTTCGGGTCGCCGGACCCGCCGGGGCCCATCGGACCCATCGGGCCGCTCCAGGGACCGGCACCGTGCCAGGGGCCGGCGCCGTGCCAGGGCCGGCGGCGGCCGGCGAAGGCGAAGAACAGGAACCCGAGGAACAGGAAGAAGAACAGGAACCCGAACCCCGGGAAGCCGCCGGTCACGACGACCGTGGCGCCCGCGGCGGCGGCGTTCGAGGCGAGGCCGGCCTGGTAGCCGACTAGGCCCGCGGCGACCGCGACGAGGGCGAGGAACAGGATCCCGATGAACCCGTAGCGCATGTGGTGATGCTCCGTGTGCGGTGGCCCGGACGCCGGGCCGGTGCTTGACGGGTCGAAGCCTCGCAGCGCGATGTGCGGATTCCGTGTGGACGCCGTGGCGGTTCGATGCCGAGGGCGGCGCGGGGCGGCGGCACGGGGCCTCGCACGGCCTTGTCACGCGTCTGCGACGCCGGTTGGGCGGACGTGGGTCGGACCCTCGACCCCCGCGGCGCGACACTGCCCGGACCGGGCAGCCACCCGCCCGCGAGCCCGTGACCGGAGGACGTCGAGATGCCGCAGAAGGCCTGGAGCGACAAGCGCGAACGGCAGTACGAGCACATCAAGGACAGCTACGAGGAGCGCGGCCGGAGCGAGGACAAGGCCGAGGAGCTGGCCTCCCGCACCGTGAACAAGGAGCGCCGCGAGGCGGGCGAGACGAAGGAGCAGCGCTCGCGCCGCGGGAGTGACCGCTCGTGACCGCGATTGGCTACGCGCTCTCGAGCGAGGAGCACGGCCCCGCGGACCTCGTCCGGCACGCCGCGCTGGCCGAGTCGGCCGGCTTCTCGTTCGCCCTCGTGTCCGATCACTTCCACCCGTGGATCGAGCGCCACCCGCACAGCCCGTTCGTGTGGGGCGTGCTGGGCGCGATCGCCCAGGTAACGGACCGACTGGTGGTCGGGACGGGCGTGACCTGCCCCACGATGCGCATCCACCCCGCGATCGTCGCCCACGCAGCGGCGACCGCCGCGAGCCTCATGCCGGGCCGGTTCTTCCTGGGCGTCGGGACGGGGGAGAACCTCAACGAGCACGTGCTCGGTCAGCCTTGGCCGGAGTGGGACGTGCGCGCAGAGATGCTCGAGGAGGCCGTCGAGGTCATCCGCGAGCTGTGGCGAGGCGAGGTAACGAGCCATCGCGGCCGCCACTTCACGGTCCAGAACGCGCGGCTGTTCACGCTTCCCGTCGAGCCGCCGCCGATCCACGTCGCCGCCGGTGGCCCGAGGATGGCCGAGCTGGCGGGGCGGATCGGCGACGGGCTGATCGCCACGGGACCGGAGCCCGGGTTGCTCGACGCGTATCGCGCGGGTGGCGGCGACGGGCCGTGCTTCGGGCAGGTCACCATGTCGTGGGCGCCCTCGGAGCGCGAGGCGCGCCGGGTGGCGCACGAGTGGTGGCCGACGGCGGCACTCACGGGCGAGGTGACCCAGGAGCTGCCGAACCCCGCCCAGTTCACGGACCTCGTGCGCCTCGTGACCGAGGACATGGTCGCCGAGGCGATCTCGTGCGGTCCCGACCCCGAGGTGCACCTGGCCAAGATCCGCGAGTACATCGACGCCGGCTTCGACCACGTCTACTTGCACCAGGTGGGGCCGGACCAGCGCGGCTTTATCGAGTTCGCGCAGCGAGAGCTGCTGCCGGCCCTCGCGCCCGGCCCGGCGACAGTCGGGGCATAGTCGCGGGCCGGGACGTGGCGGAGACGCCCGCACCGATCGGATTCGCGGCTCCCCAAGCCG
>CAYJOH010000518.1:0-1847 GCA_964371685.1 uncultured Anaerolineaceae bacterium | reverse complement strand
TGGTCGTCGTGGACCCGGGCGACCCCAACGACGCGGCGGTCGACGCGATCCTCGCGGTCGCTGCGGAGCGGGGCGCCCGGATCACGGCCGTGCTCCTGACCTCGGCGGCGCCGGACCACGCGGCCGGCTCGACGTCCGTGGCGCTGCGGGCCGAGGTCCCGGTGATGGCCGCGGCGGGCGCCGGCCGGCTGCTGCCGGACACGATCGTGCCCTTCGCGGACGGCGACCTCGTGGACGTCGCCGACACGCGCGTCCGCGTCCACGCGATGCCGGCGCCACACGACGACCACGTCGTCCTCGAGCTGCCCGATGCCGGGGCGATCCTCGTCGGCGATCTTGACGGCGGACGGCCGTCGCGCGCGATCCCCACGGCCGGGGACGAGGCGTCAGGCAGGCTGTCACGCGAGCGGATCCGGGGGCTGGGGCCGGCGACCTGGCTCCCGGCGCACGGCCGGGAGCGGCGCGAGGGCTAGACCGAGGGGGTCTCCTCGTCGTCCTTCTCGGCGCCGGTCTCCGCCTTCATCTCGTCCATCTCCTTGCGCGCCTCGCGCACGCCCTGGCCGAAGGCCCGGCCGAGCAGCGGCAGCGTCTTCGGCCCGCGCCACATGATCACGACGACCAGGACGATGATGAGGACGAGGAGGATGTCCATGCGCGGATGGTAGCAGCGTGGGGCGCGGTATCGTGCCGTGGTGCCCAATCCGTCCGCCGCCGCACCGTCCGGGCCCCTGCTCGTCTTCGGACCCCGGTCGCTGGAGTACGACTTCGGCCCCCACCACCCCCTGACGCCGCTGCGGTTCGGGCCCGGCATCGACCTGCTGCGGGCGGTCGGCGCGGAGCCCGGTCTCGCGCCCGAGCCGGCCCCGGACGAGGAGCTGCTGCGCGTCCACCTGCCCGCCTACCTCGACGTCGTGCGGGCCTTCTCGGATGACCCGATGCTGCCGGGCGCGATGGGGATCGGGCTGTCGGACAACCCGGCGTTCGCGGGCATGCACGAGGCCGCGGCCGCGGTCGCGGGCGGCTCGCTGCGGGCGATGGAGGCGATCCTGCGCGGGGACGTGGACCACGCACTGCACCCCGGCGGCGGGCTGCACCACGCGATGCCCGCGACGGCATCGGGCTTCTGCATCTACGACGACCCGGCGCTGGCCGTCGTCCGCGCCCGGGCCGAGGGCCTGCGGGTGCTGTACCTGGACCTCGACGTCCACCACGGCGACGGCGTCCAGGCGATCTGCGCGGCGGACCCCGGGGCGCTCACGCTGTCGTTCCACGAGAGCGGCGGCTACCTGTTCCCCGGGACCGGCTTCCTCGACGAGCTGGGCGAGGGCGAGGCGGCGGGGACGTCGCTCAACATGCCGTTCCAGCCGTTCACCGGGGAGGCAGCCTGGCTGGCGGCCGTGCGGGCGCTGGTGCCGGCCGTCGCCGCGGTGTTCGGGCCGGACGTGGTGGTGTCGCAGCACGGCGCGGACTCGCACGCCTGGGACCCGCTCGCGCACCTGCGGGTGACGACGACCGCGATGGCGGAGGCGGCGCGGCTCGTGGACGCGGTCGCGCACCGCTGGGCCGCCGGGCGCTGGCTGGCGACCGGGGGCGGCGGCTACGACGCCTACCGGGTGGTGCCGCGGGCGTGGGCGCTCACCTGGCTGGCCGGCGCGCACCGCGAGCCGCCCGCCGAGACGCCCGGCGCCTGGCGCGATCGCTGGGCCGCCGACGCCGTGGACTTCGGGATGCCCGGGATGCCCGACCGGTTCCTCGACGCGCCCAACGCCGGGCGGCCGCCCGAAGCGGCCCAGGTGGCCGCCGACGAGCGGTCGCACGCGATGCACGCCCGGGTCCCCCGCACCGTG
>CAYJOH010000517.1:0-1848 GCA_964371685.1 uncultured Anaerolineaceae bacterium | reverse complement strand
CGAACGGCTCGGGAAGCCCGTCCGGATCGGCCGAACGGCCCTCTCGCAACCCGGCCCGGGGCGGTAGCATCCGCCACCATGGACGACCCGATCGCCCCCGTCGACGCGCGCACCGCGCTCCTGGACGAGCGCGCGCGGGTGCTGGCGGAGCTCAAGGATGACGACATCCAGGCCCCGGGGCCGATGACCTACGGCTCACAGGCGGCGGCGGCCAGCCACGTGTTCGAGCAGCAGCGGGACCTCGCGCTCCGCGACCACAACGAGCAGCACCTCGCCGCGATCGACGCGGCCCTCGCGCGCCTGGATGGGGGCACGTTCGGCCGCTGCACCTCGTGCCACCGCCCGATCGCCCCGGAGCGGCTTGAGGCACGTCCGTGGGCCGCCCTGTGCATCGACTGCCAGCGGGCCGCCCCGCGCCGATGACCGAGGCGCGTCCCGCCCCTCCCCCGCCGGCCCTCGTCGAGCTGCCCGCGATCCGCGCCGCGGCTGCGACCCTGCGCGGGATCGCTGTCCGCACGCCGCTGGTCCCGTTCGGGCCGCCGGAGCGCCGCCGGTGGCTCAAGGCCGAGTCACTCCAGCCGATCGGCGCGTTCAAGATCCGCGGCGCGTACTACGCGGCGGCGGCGCTCGCCCCGGACGAGCGGGCCCGCGGGCTGATCACGTACTCGTCCGGCAATCACGCCCAGGGCGTCGCGCGGGCGGCCCGGCTGTTCGGCGTCCCCGCGCTCATCGTCATGCCCTCGGACGCGCCCGCCCTCAAGCGCGCGCGGGTGGAGGCGGACGGCGCCGAGGTCGTGACGGTCGGCACCTCGAGCGACGAGCGCCGGCGGGTGGCCGAGGCGCTGGCGGCCGAGCGCGGTCTCGCGATCATCCCGCCCTTCGACGACCCGCGGATCGTCGCCGGGCAGGGCACCGTGGGGCTGGAGATCGCCGAAGACCTCCCGGACGTCGCGGCCGTCCTCGTCCCGGTCGGGGGCGGGGGCCTGGCGGCCGGTGTCGCCGCGGCCATCACCGCACTGGCACCGGGCGCCCGGATCATCGGCGTGGAGCCGGAGCTGGCGGCGGACGCGCGGGACTCGCTGGCGGCGGACCGGATCGTGGCCTGGCCCGCGGAGCTCGTGAGCCGGACCATCGCCGACGGCACCCGCACCCAGTCGCTGGGCCGCCTCACCTTCGCCCACCTGCGCGCCCAGCTGGACGCGATCGTCACGGTGACCGAGGCGGAGATCGCCGCCGCGGTGCGCCTGGCCGCCGAGGAGGCGCGGCTGGTGGTGGAGCCGTCCGGCGCCCTGTCGATCGCGGCCATGCGGTTCCACGCCGCGGAGGCGGGGATCGCCGGGCTCGACGGCCCGATCGTGGGCGTCGTGTCGGGCGGCAACGTGGACCCGGACCGCTACCTCCGCTACCTCGAGGCGCCGATCCCGCCCGAGGCCTGACCGCCGGGCGTCCGGCCCGATCGCCTCGGCCCGCTTCGATCGCCTCGGCTCCCGCCTGGTCCGCCCGCGCCGAGTGCTTCCGTTCCCGCGAAGTCCGCCCGCGCCGGGTGGCCAGATCCGGGTGGCCAGATACCGATGGGGCGCGTGGTATCACGCGATTGGCCACCACCTCCCGGCCGTCATCAGGGCCGCGCCCGTCCACCCACGCACGACAGCTCGCCGCGGCGATGACCCGACATGGCCACGTACCGATGGGGTGCGTCCTTGGCCAACTGCTTGTGGCCGACCACGCGCCTCATCGTTGGGTGGCACACCGGCGGCGCGGATCCGGTGGCTACCACCGAGTGGGCGCGTAGGTGGCCAAGACCGCCGTCGCGAGCGCCGCGTACCACGCGCCTCATCGGTGGATGGC
>CAYJOH010000516.1:0-1848 GCA_964371685.1 uncultured Anaerolineaceae bacterium | reverse complement strand
GAGCAGCCGGGCGGTGATCCCGGCCCCGTCCGTGGACAGGTACGCGAGGCCGGCCTCACGGTAGGCGCGGCCCTCGGTGTCCAGGAGGGCCACGGCGCCGAGCCGGTCGGCGAACCGGCGCAGCTCGCCGGCGGCGATCGGCTGCTTGCGCAGGTCCACGTAGTGCACGACGATCCGCCGCTCGCGGAAGAACCGCAGGGCGGCCCGCGTGGACGGCGAGTCGTCCAGGCCGAACACCTGGATGTTGGGCATCCTCTTGGTCGGGGTCTTGCCCAGCGGTGCCGGCATCAGGTGGCGACCTCCGCGTCCTGCGTTGCCATCGATCTCGCAGGGTAGCGCGCCGCCCGCGTACCATGGCGGCCAGGAGGTTCCGCGTGACGATCTGGTTCACCGTGCAGCTCGACGACCGTCCTGGCGCCCTCGCGCGCGTCGCGCAGGCGCTGGCGGACCGCGGCGTCAACATCACCGGCATCGTCGGCGTGGCCGAGGACACGGACGGGGCCCTGATGCTGACCACCAGCGACCCGGCCGCCACGCGCGAGGCGTTCACGGCGCTCGGGATCGCGTTCGAGGAGCACGACCCGACCGGCGGCTCCGAGCCCACCGGGATGTCGATCAGCGACGTCATCGCCGGCCGGTCCGGCTGAGGCGAGCCCGCGCCGTGCCCCGCCGCCAGACCCAGCCGCTGCCGCCCGTCGTCGCCGTCCGGCTCGAGGTCGTCGACGACCCGGGCATGATCTCGGTCATCGCCGGACGGGTCACGGATTCGGGCGGGCGTGTCCGGACCCTGTCCACCGTGCGCCGCGTGGCGCCCGCCGGCATCGACCCCGACGACCGGCCGCTGGTGGAGCTGGAGCTGGAGGTCGAGGACGCGGACGAGCACGCGCTGATCGCCGCCCTCGACGGCCTGCCGGGCGTCCTCGCGCTGCGGCTCACCCGCCCGCTGGGCAAGGTGTTCGGCAAGCGCGTGATCGTCGTGGGCGGCGGCGCGCAGGTCGCGCAGGTGGCGCTGGGCGCCGTGTCCGAGGCGGACCGCCACAACCTCCGGGGCGAGCGGATCTCCGTGGACACCATCCCCCTGGTGGGCGAGGACGCGATCGCCGCCGCGGTCCGGGCCGTGGCGGACCTGCCGCGCGCCCGGCTGCTGGTCCTCGCGGGCTCGATCATGGGCGGCGAGATCAGCCGCGCCGCCGAGGAGCTGCGCGCGGTCGGCATCCCGATCATCGCGCTCAACATGGTGGGCTCGATCACGAAGCACGTCGACCTCGTCGTCAGCGACCCGGTCCAGGCCGGCACGATGGCCGTCATGGCCGTCGCCGACACGGCCACCTTCGACCTCGCCCGCCAGCGCGGCCGCCGGTACTGAGCGGGGCCGTGATACGCGTGGCGAGGTCGCTGGCGGCCATGGCGAGCATCCTCGGCGTGGTCGCCGCATGCGTTGGCGCAACACCCGCGATCTCGGGTGGCGTCACCGCGACATCGTCGTCAGGGCCGTCGGTGACGATCGGCCCGGCGACCGCGACGCCGGCAGCTACCCGCACGCTTGACTCGGATCAGGTACTCGCCGCTGCGGCGCTCGCTGCGTTCGCCGCGCGGATCCAGGACCCGGACCTGACGTTCCGCATCTCGATGGAGGAGATCGTCTCGATCGACGGACGCCTTATCACAAGCACGGTGCTTGAGATAGGGGTGGCTGGCAACGACTTCGCGGGCACCATTGAGGCTGGCGGGATGACCCTCGCAATGACGACCGTGGGGGAATCCACTTACGTTCAGCATCCCGACGGATCATCGTCGTCCGGCGAACGGAATGACGTTGTGGCTCAGCTCGTCGTGCATCCATGGGAA
>CAYJOH010000515.1:0-1853 GCA_964371685.1 uncultured Anaerolineaceae bacterium | reverse complement strand
GATGGTCTCGTCGTCGGGGTGGGCGTGGACCGTCATCAGGGTGGGGACGTGGGTCACGGGGGACGTCGCGCTGTTCATGAGCAGATCGTAGCCGCGTTCGCGGTCACCGGCCTGTCATGAACCTGGGGCACCATCCGGACGACCGCCACCGCGGTACCCGACCCGCCCGGTCGACACAACCCCGGAACCCGCCAACCGCGAGGCCGCCCGTGAACGATCCGTCTCGCCGCTCCGCTTCCGGCCCGCGTGCCGGCGTCCTCCTCGTCGCTGTCGTCGTTACCATCGCCGTCGCTGCCTCCGGGTGCGGAGGGGCGGCTAGTCCGTCCGTGAGTGGCGAGACGGCAGCGCCCGTGGCGACGCCGACCGCGACCTCCACCGCCGCGGCGCCCGAGTCACCCGGTGGAGCGTCCCCGGCGACGGGGACACCGGCGCCCCCGACCGCGCCCACGGATGACCCCGCTGCGGCCGGTCGTGCCGCACTCGCGTCCCGTCCCTGGGCGACCACGACGCTCACCGACGTGACCACGGGCCAGCCGTTCACGATCGCCGACTACGCCGGCCGGACCGTGTTCGTGGAGGCGATGGCCATCTGGTGCACCAACTGCCGCCAGCAGCAGGGCCGCTTCAAGGAGGCGCTGGCACGCCTCGACCCGGCCACCGTCGCCTACGTCGTGTTGACCGTGGAGCCCGCCGAGTCCGCGGACGACCTCGCCCGCTACCGCGCCGGCCGCGGCTTCACCGGCACATACGCCGTCGCCGGGCGGGACGTGTCGGCCGCCCTCGAGGCGGAGTTCGGGCCCAACGTGCTCAACCCGCCGTCGGTGCCGCTGATCGTGGTCACGCCCAGCGGCGAGGTCTCGTTCGGGACGGGCGGCGAGGGCGTGGACGAGATCGTCGCGATCGTGGCCGGCTGAGGGTGGGCGAGCTCGCCGCGGTGTTCGCCGCAGGCCTGGCCAGCGCGGCGAGCCCGTGCCTGCTGCCGCTCTACCCGGGCTTCCTCGCGTACCTGTCCGCGAACGCCGGTGCGCTCGCGGGACGGCGCGCGAGCGGCCTGCTGGGACTGCTGATCCTGGCCGGCCTCCTGACGACGATGGTCGCCGTGGGGCTCACGCTGTTCGCGATCTCGGTCCCGGTCGGGCGGGTGGCGAGCTACCTCGTGCCGGTCATCGACGGCCTCCTGCTCGCGCTGGGCGTCCTGCTGATCATCGGGCGCAACCCGTTCAATCGACTGCCGGGCATGCGCGTCCCGCTGGTCGCCAACCCGTACGGCCAGGCCTACGTGTACGGGGTGATGCTCGGCCCGCTCGCGCTTCCCTGCGCCGGGCCGTTCCTGGCGGCGCTGCTGGCCGTGTCCGTCGGGTTCGGCGACGCCGTCGCCCGCGTGGGAACGTTCGTCGTGTTCGGCCTCGGGTTCGGCCTCCCGCTCGTCCTGCTGTCGCTGCTCGCCGGAACGCGGCAACGGGCGATCGTGCGCTTCGTGCTCGATCGGCACCGGGCGATCGAGGTCGTGGCCGGGGTCGTGCTGGTCGCCGTGGCCACCTGGGACCTGCGCGAGAACTGGGACGGGATCCTGTTCACTCTTGGGCTGTAGCCCTCGCGGAGGCGCTAGTCTGCGCCGATGACCGACCAGCCCGACGCTCCTGCCCTGCCTGACGCGTCCAGCGCCGCGTCCACTCCGGCCATCGCGGCGCTCGAGGCCGCCGGCGTCCCGTTCCGCGTCGTCCGCACCGAGATCGCGCACAGCGCCGAGGAGAGTGCGGCGTTCCAGGGGATCCCGGTGGGGTCGCTCCTGCGCTCGATCCTCGTCCGCCGTGCCGCGGACGACTACCTGTTCGTCCTCGTGCCGGGCGGCC
>CAYJOH010000514.1:0-1855 GCA_964371685.1 uncultured Anaerolineaceae bacterium | reverse complement strand
CCCAGCCCCGGGTCACCTCGAGGTCGTCGTCGAACGCGCCGCACCGGGCGTCCCGAACCGCGGTCCCCAGCACGGCGAACGGGCACCACGCGCGCTCGGCCAGGTAGAGCACCGCCTCCTTGTTGCGGGCGGTCTCGCCGGGGATCGCCGAGTCACCCGGGTAGTCCGCCTTCGACAGCTCGATCGTGAACGCGAAGATCCGGTACCGGCCGTACTGGTAGTCCGCGCTCGTCCCCGAGGCGACGTACAGGTCGCTGCCCTGTTGCGCGACGTAGCCGTTGGAGGCGGCCATCGCCCGGCCGATCCGCAGCAGGGTGGCGTGGTCCTGGTCGGTCATGTCCGCGGGCACGTTGGCCAGCGTGTGCGAGTAGGGCCACATCACGAGCCGCCCGTACTCGTGGAACGAGATCGAGGCGCGGATCTGCTGCCGGCCGCCCACGACCCGCGAGGCGAGGAAGCCGCGCATCGCCCGGGCCTCGGGGGCCGAGAACGGCGCCTTGCCCCGGAACCTGGAGCTCGCGGGGTTGCCGCTCGAGCCCGGGCCGCCCCACCGGTAGCCGTAGTTGCGGTTGAGGTCCGTGCCCACGTACGGCGTCCCGGCGGTGGGCTGTCGGTTCCGGCGCCAGTTGCGGAGCCTGCCGCTGCCGTAGTCGTACGCCTGGCCGTCGGGGTTGACGGCGAACACGATCCAGACCTCGCGCGCGTCGACGATGTTCGTGATCCGGCTGTCGCTGCCGTAGCCCTCGGCCAGCCAGTGGAGGATGCGGAGGGTCATCTCCAGGCCCATCGGCTCGTTGCCGTGGTGGAGGCCGTCGTACAGCACCTCGGGCTCCGGCTCGTCGGTGGCGACGTTGTCGCTGACCTTGGCCATCCACAGCGTCCGGCCCTTGTCGCTGGTGCCGATGGACGACAGCCGGACGATGCCCGGGTGGGCCGCCTGGACGGCGTGGATGTCCGCGACCATCTCGGCGTAGGTGTGGAAGCCCGTGTAGCCCGCGGGGTAGTCCGTCGCGGCGATGGCCGGGGCGGGTGCCGCCGGGAGCGCGATCGCCAAGGCGAGCGAGGCGGCGGCCAGGGATCGGCGGCGGAGCGGGGGCGGGCGCATGTCAGCCGGTCGGGCGCGTGACGCGCACGTCGTCCACGCCGGCCTCCACGAGCGAGGCGCCCGCGCCGTCCTCTGCCTCGAACCGGATCCGGATCGTCTGCCCGGCCCAGGCGTCCAGCGGGACGGTCGCCGTCCGCCACGCACCGGCGAGGAGGGCCGGCTTCCCGGTCCGCTCCCAGACCAGGGTCGTCGTGCCGTCCTCCGCCTCCACGATCGCCCGCAGGTGGTCCGCGGCCGAGCCGTTTGGCGCGTGCGCCCACAGGAAGCGGAAGCTCAGCGTCTGGCCGAGGCCGGCCGGCAGCCGGATCGGCGCGGAGCGGACGGTCGTGCGGCCGTCGAGGTCGTAGGCGGCGGCCGCGCTGCCCGCCGGCAGGCCGGTGACCAGGGCGGCCCGGCCGGACGGCGTGGCCGTCGGTTGCATCGTGCCGCCGTACGCGCCGGTGCCCTCCGGGTTGCCACGCCGCCAGCGAGCGCTGACGGGCGCCGTGTCGGTCCCGTCCGGGTCCACGACCCAGCCCCGCGCCACCTCGAGGTCGTCGTCGAACGCGCCGCACCGGGCGTCCCGGACGGCCGGCCCGAGCACGGCCAGCGGGCACCACGCGCGCTCGGCGAGGTAGAGCACCGCCTCCTTGTTGCGGCCCGTCTCGCCGGGGATGCGCCAGGCCCTGGGGTAGTCCACGTTCGAGAGCTCGAAGGTGTAGGAGAAGATCCGGTACACCCCGTACTCGTAGTCGCGGGTGGTGCCGGAGG
>CAYJOH010000513.1:0-1870 GCA_964371685.1 uncultured Anaerolineaceae bacterium | reverse complement strand
GCGGCACCGGGTCCGGCCGGACGGCGGACAGCGCCGCCGCGACCAGCGGGATCGCGCCCGCGAGGAAGGCCGCCGTCGTCACGAGCGGCGCGTGGTCCGCGCCCGCGACCAGGTCCACCAGGTGGACCCCGAACACCAGCGTCCAGGGCGCTGACGCACCGGCGGCGTACAGGGCGGCCGCCCGCCGGCGACCGGCGAACCCGAGCACCACCACCGGGGCGATCGCGATCGCGATCGACAGCATCGCGAGCACGGCCCCGCCCGCGGACGGAGCCTGCTGGAGCTGGCCGATCGTGGCGGTGACGCCGACGCCCAGGCTGAGCCCGAAGCCCGCGGCCATCAGCGCGGTCGCCGGCAGCGTCGACCGCCCGACATGGTGGGCCAGGAGCCCGCAGGCGTAGCCGGCGGCCACCGCCAGCGGCGACAGGACCGAAGCGGCGGCCAACATGGCCGGGAGGGAATCGGCGAGCATCACGCGCAAGGGTAGGGGAGGCGATGCCCGTTCGACCGCCCGTCGGTACCATCCGTCCATGCGCCGCATGGCTCGCCGTTGACCCGCTCCACGGATCCCTCGCTGCCCGGTTGGGACGCCGTGCCCGGCGACGAGGAGGCGCCCGCCCGCCGTCCCGTGACGCCCGCCGGCACGTTCGGGCTGCGCGTCCGCACCGTCACCGAGGTGACGCGGGCCATCCGCGATCGTGTCCGCTCCGACGAGGGGCTGCGCGACGTGTGGGTCGAGGGCGAGATCGGGCGGGTGACCGTGAGCACCGCCGGTCACGCCTACTTCACGCTCAAGGACGCGCGCGCCCAGCTCCAGTGCGTGTGGTTCCGCGACGACCGCGTGCGCTCGGCGTTCCAGCCCCAGACGGGCCTCCAGGTCATCGCCCATGGGCGGATGGACCTGTTCGAGCCGCAGGGCGCGCTCCAGCTGTACGTGGACGCGCTGCAGCCGTCGGGGTTCGGCGACCTCGCGGTCCGGTTCGAGCAGCTCAAGGCGGCCCTCGCGGCCGAGGGCCTGTTCGACACCGCGCGCAAGCGGCCGCTCCCATCCCGCCCCCGGACGATCGCCGTCGTCACCTCCCCGACGGGCGCCGTGTGGCGCGACGTGTGCAACGTGCTTGCCCGGCGCTGGCCGCTGGCCCGGGTGCTGCTCGTCGCCTGCCAGGTCCAGGGCGAGGGCGCGCCGGCAAGCATCGTGGCGGCGCTGCGCCGCCTCGAACGCTGGATCGCGGAGGCCGGGGCCGAGGGACGCGCCGCCCACGCCCCCGAGGTGACGATCCTCGCCCGGGGCGGCGGCTCGCTCGAGGACCTGTGGTCGTTCAACGACGAGCGCGTGGTGCGGGCCGTCGTGGCCCACCCGGTGCCGCTCGTGTGCGGTGTGGGTCACGAGACGGACGTCACGCTCGCGGACTTCGCGGCGGACGTGCGCGCGCCCACGCCCTCGGCCGCCGCGGAGCTGGTGGTGCCGGACCGGATCGAGGCGGTCGGGCTCGTCCGCGCGATGGCGCACCGGGCCGAGACGGCCGCGGGGCGCCGGGTCGCCGCGGCCGCTCGCGAGGTGGAGGCCGAACGGCGGGCGCTCGGGCGCCTGGAGCCGCGGGCGCAGCTCGCCGCCTCGCGCGAACGGGTGGGCCTGCTCCTGGATCGCGGCGCCCGCGTGCTGGACGCGCGGCTCGCGACGGCAGGACGCGAGCTGGAGCGCAGCGCGGCACGCGGGCCGCGGGCGATGGAGGCCAGGCTGTCGGCCGCGGCCGCCGGACTCGCGACCGCGACGGCCTCGCTGGCCGCGCTCGCGCCGCAGGCGACGCTCGATCGGGGCTACGCGATCGTCCGGCGCACCGCCGACGGCACCATCGTGCGGGACCCGGCC
>CAYJOH010000512.1:0-1875 GCA_964371685.1 uncultured Anaerolineaceae bacterium | reverse complement strand
CCCCCGCGGCGAGCACCACGTCGATGCGGGTGATCCCGCCGAGCGGCGCCGGGCCCCCGTCGCCCGCCTCGTCCGGGGTGGCAAGGGCCGCCGCGACGGCGATCGGCAGCACCACGGTGCGTCCCGACGACCCGAGCGCCGGCCCGTCGCCCGCGAGGATCCCGACGACGGTGACGCGCACGGGTGCGCCGGCACCCAGGATCCCGAGCTCGCTGCCCACGTCCAGGCCCTCGGCCGCGGCCAGGCGCTCCGACACGAGTGCCGCGGGCTCGGCGGCGTCGGCGAGGCCGGCGCCGCGGACCAGCGCGAGGTCGCGGACCCGCGGCTCGCGGGCGGGGTCGATGCCCAGCACCGTGACCGGGTCGGCGCTCGGCCGCCCGGTGCGCGGCACGAGGAACGAGCGGCGCTCGATGGCCGGCGCGGTGAGCGCCACACCCGGCACGCCTTCCACCGCCGCCAGCGTCTCGGCGGACAGCCCGGCCTCGGTGAAGGCGGCGACCCGGAGGTCAGCGCGGCCGACCAGCGACGCGACGGTCCGGTCGATCGAGGCGTCGAGGCCGGCATTGACCGCGAGCGCGGCGACCAGCACGGCCACGCCGATCGCGATCCCGAACGCCGTGAGCAGGGTGCGGGCGGGCCTCGCGACGAGGCTGCGCCAGGCGTACGGGACCAGGCCGCGCATGACGGCGGGCTAGAGGCCCAGCTGGGCCAGGCGGGCGATCAGGGGTCCCGCGGCGTGGTCCTCGCGCCGGCCGAGGGCGATCTCGTCGCGGATCCGTCCGTCGCCGACGACCAGCACGCGGTCCGCGTAGGCGGCCGCCTTGGCATCGTGGGTGACGAGCACGATCGTCTGGCCGCGGTCCACGCAGGTCCGCCACAGGGCGTCGAGGATGCCGAGGCCGGTGGTGAAGTCGAGGTTGCCGGTCGGCTCGTCGGCGAACAGGAGGGCCGGCCGGGTGACGATCGCCCGGGCGACCGCGACCCGCTGTTGCTCCCCGGACGAGAGCTGGTCGGGGCGATGGCGCTCCTTGCCGGTGAGCTCGACCAGCGCGATCGCGTCCCGGACGCGGACGGCGAGGTCCCCCGAGCGCGGGTCCTGGCCCGCGATCGTGAACGGCAGGCCCACGTTCTCGACCACGTTGAGCAGCGGCACCAGGTTGAACGACTGGAACACGAAGCCCGTCCGCTCGCGGCGGAGGCGGGTCGCGTCCTCGTCGGACAGGCGGCCGATGGGCTCGCCCTCGAGCAGGACGTCGCCGCTGGTCGGGCGGTCGAGGCCGCCGAGCAGCTGGAGCAGGGTGCTCTTGCCCGAGCCCGAGGGCCCCATGAGCGCGACGAACTCGCCGGGTGCGACCTGCAGGCTCACGCCCCGCACGGCCTCCACCGTCTCGCCGGTCAGCTGGTACTGCTTGGTCAGCTGGCGGGCCTCGAGGATGGCGGTCCGGGAGGACACGCCGGCGGCGGCGGTTCCGGCGGGGACCGCGGGATCGGGCGCCAGGGGCGACTGGAGGGTCATCGCGGCTCGATCGGCTCCGGGTGGGATGGGCGGTCGGGTACGGTCGCCACCGTAGCGGTGCGGTATGGTGCGGTCACCTGCCCGATGGTCCCAGCGGCGGGTGGGACCCGCGCGGACGCGAAGGATCGAGCCGCGCAAGGCTCGGCCGGGCGCGCGGGCCGCTACTGGCCGAAGAACCGGGCGGCGACCGTCTCGAGGATGGAGTCCACCAGCCCCAGCTCGGCCGGCGCGTCGATCACGCGCAGCGTGCCGGGCGGCACCGCGCCGGCGGAGGAGGCGGCGGGCGCCGCGCTCGGCGCGGGCGGGTCCGTGGGCGCCGCCGTGAGCTCCGGCGTCGGCGGGACGTAGACGAACGGCGT
>CAYJOH010000511.1:0-1885 GCA_964371685.1 uncultured Anaerolineaceae bacterium | reverse complement strand
CGAGCGACACCTGCGCCCAGCCCATCTCGTCCCCGGCGGGCGCCCAGGCGGACGCCTCCGCCGTCAGGAAGCGCAGCGTGAGCCAGCGCTCGCCGCCGCCCGCCTCGGGCAGGCGGAAGCCCGGGATCGCGACCTCCGCCGAGGCCCCCGGCGCGACGGGCGGCAGCGGCAGCTCCCCGCCCGCCACGGCCCCGCCGTCCACCGAGACCTCCCACGTCCCGCGCAGCCACGCGAGGTCACGGAAGTCGCCGCGGTTGACGAGCGTCAGTCGCCCCACGCGCGCGGCCGCGACGGCCGCGGCATCGGCCGCCACCCGGACCGGCGCGGCGAGGTGCAGGTGCTCGAAGATCGCCGGCTTCGGGCTGCGGTCGGGGAACGTGATGCCGTCGATGCAGAACACCCCGTCGTTGGGGACGTCGCCGAAGTCGCCGCCGTACGCGTGGCGCTCCGTCCCGTCGGGGAGCCGCTGGACGAGGCCGTGGTCGCGCCACTCCCAGATGAACCCGCCCTGGAGGCCGGGCGTGGCCTCGATCGCGTCCCAGTACTCGGCGAGCGTGCCGTTGCTGTTGCCCATCGCGTGGCTGAACTCGCACATCACCAACGGGTGGCGCTGGGCGCCGGACGTCGCGTGGGCGACGAGCGCGGCGATCGGCGGGTACATCGGGCACACGATGTCGCTGGCGGTCTGGCCGCTCGCCCAGTCGAACCGGATCGCGCCCTCGTAGTGGAGCGGCCGCGACGGGTCCGCGCGGCGCCCCCAGCCCGCGGCCGCGTCGTGGTTGGCGCCGTAGCCGGACTCGTTGCCCAGCGACCAGGCGATGATCGACGGGTGGTGGCGGTCTCGCTCCACCATCCGGGACACCCGGTCGAGGAACGCCGCGCGGTAGCGCGGGTCGTGGCACACGTCCTCGTACCAGCCGTGGGACTCGATGTCGGCCTCGTCGATGACGTACAGCCCCAGCTCGTCGCACGCGTCGAGGAACGCCGGGTCGTTGGGGTAGTGCGAGGTCCGGACGGCGTTGAAGCCCCAGCGCTTCATCGCGACCACATCGGCCCGCAGGTCCTCGGGGGCGACCACGCGCCCGGTCCGGGGGTCGAAGTCGTGGCGGTTGACGCCCCGGATGAGCACGGCGCGGCCGTTGACGAGCAGCTCGAGGCCGCGGACCTCCACCCGCCGGAACCCGACCCGGCGCTCCACGCGCTCCACGAGCGAGCCGTCCGGTGCGAACAGCGACACGACCAGCCCGCGCAGGGCTGGGACTTCCGCGGACCAGGGCGTGACGCCCGGCACCCGCGCCGCCAGCCGCACCCGACCGACGCGCGGCGGCCGCACGACCGGCTCCGCCTCCCGCCAGCGCGCGACGTCGTCGGGCTCCGCGAGGACGCCGGCGGCATTGAGGCTCTGTAGGTCGAGGATCCCGCGCCGCGGCGGCCCCGGGACCACCCAGTCGCCTGGGCCCGGGGGCGGCGGCGGCGCGTCGGGCACGACAGCGGACAGCGGTTCGGCCAGGCCCTCGATCGCGACCTCCACCCGCCAGCCCGGCCCCAGCGGCGCGTCCCCGCGGCCGAGGCCCACCTCGATCGCCAGCGTGCCGGCGGACCCGTCCGCCTCCAGCCCCGCGTCGATCGCGAGATCCGCGAGGTACACCGGCCCGGTCGCGTACAGGAACACGGGCCGCGTGATGCCGCCGTGCCACCACTGGTCCTGGTCCTCGATGAACGAGGCGTCGGACCACTTGACGACGGTCAGCCGCAGCTGGTTGGCGCCCGGCCGGATGAAGCCGGTGACGTCGAACTCGGCCGCCAGGTGGGAGTCCTTGCTGACCCCCACCTCGGCCCCGTTGAGGGCCACGATCAGCACGCTCTCCGCGGCGCCCACGTGGAG
>CAYJOH010000510.1:0-1908 GCA_964371685.1 uncultured Anaerolineaceae bacterium | reverse complement strand
GATGGCGCGCCCGAAGTGAGTGGTGCCAACGGTCCTGGCGATGTCGAACGCGGGACGGCCATTCGGGGAAGCGGGCGGGATGCCACGAGCAGTAGGCCACGTCACGAGCTCGTTCTGTGTCTTGGCATGCCCGCGCAGACCACGATCCGCCTTGTCGGGGTCGACGGCGAATGGATCGCGAGGCGCCGTCAGGCGCTGGGCGGAGTCTCGCTGAGGCGGCCGTCCTGGTCGGCGTAGTCCCAGGCGTCGATGGCCGGCGGCTCCACGCCCAGCGTCGTGAGGGCGGTGCAGACCTGGCTCCGGTGGTCGGTCCCGTGGTGCAGCGCCTGCGCGAGCCGGATGCCGAGCGGGGCGTGGCTCTCGGACCCGTCGTCGCGGTGGCGGACCACGATGGCGTCGGCGTCGAGACCTCCGGCGACCAGCGATGCCCACCCGGGGCCGTTCGCCTCCATCGCCGCCCGAAGCTCGCGGAGGCCCATCTGGTCCTCCTCGATCTCGGCCGTGCGCCCGCCGGACAGCACGAACAGGTAGGAGGCATCGGCGCCCACCAGGTGGCGCATCGTGTCCAGGATCGAGCCGTACGTCCCCGGCACGCTCGTCTCCAGCTGCGCCGGCTCGAGGGCCAGGCAGGCATCGATCAACCGCAGCGTCGCCCACACGTGGTGGCCGAACGCATCCGCCAGCAAGGGTCTGCTCATGGGCGCACCCTACCATCGGTCCTCGGGCATCGCACCGGGTCGGCCCGGCGGCACCGGTGGACGCGCTCGCCGCCCGGTCACACCTCGGGCCCCGACCACGTCTCACGCGGCAACCGTCCCGCCCCGCGGCGGTCGAGGATCAGCATCGGAAGGAGGCCGGGCGGACCATGCGCCTGCTGGTGGGGATCTACGCGTGGACCGTGACCCTCGCGTTCGGTGCCACCGTCCTCGACGTGGTCTACGCGGCCGAGCTCCGCGGAGGCTCGACGGCCGGCGCCGGCGAGGCGGCCGACGCGCTGTTGGGCCTCACCGCGCTGGCGGTCCTCGTCGGGGTCGGGGCGATCGCGGCCTCGTGGGACCGGAAGCCCGCCGTGGCCCTGCTCGTGGCGAGCCTCGCGATCATCCTGGTGGGCCTGCCGGCGCCGGCGCTACTGGCCGGCGTCGTCGGGGACGTGGAGCAGGCCTCCGGCGTCAGGGTCGGGCCGTGGCTCCGGCTCGGCGGGGGTGGGCTCGCGTCCGTCCTGGCCTTCGCCGGACTGTGGGCGTCCTGGCGCCGCGACTGACACCCGCTCGACTGCGGCGTGCTCGGCGTTCGCCGCCTGCAGGCGCCGGCGACCGGCCGCGGCCTCGGGTCAGGCCCCGTCGGGCTCAGGCCACAGCTCCAGCTCGAGCTCCAGCTCGTCGCGCAGCGGGATCCCGTGATCGCCGATCTCCGGGATCGACGGCTTGAGCAGCAGCCGGCTGCGATCGACCGCGCCCGGATGCAGCCGGGCCAGCCGGAAACCGCGCCGCTGGTAGAACCGCAGCGCGTCGGTGTTGTCGTTGGTCGTTACCAGCCACACGCGCCGGCACTCGAGGGACGCCGCGAGCCGCCGCGCGCCCTCCAGCAGCGCCGTGCCGGTCCCGTGCCACGGCTCGGTGACGTGCAGCGTGAGCACCTCGAGCGAGTCGGCGTGCGCGATCCAGGTCAGCACCCCCAGCAGCCGCTCGCCGTCCACGGCGATGAGCGCCGGCGGCAGCCGCGCGTCGACGAGCTCGCCCAGCCGCGCCACGACGGCCGTGTCGTGGAGCTCGAGGAACGCCACGACCGCGGCCTGGTCCTCGGCCAGCGCCTCGCGGACCATGATCGTCATCCCGATCCGGGCTCCCCGGCGCGGCCCGCGCCCCCCCCCCCGGCCGCGAGAACCGGGGCGCTCGCGCCCGCGGCCGG
>CAYJOH010000509.1:0-1925 GCA_964371685.1 uncultured Anaerolineaceae bacterium | reverse complement strand
TGAACGGCCGGGTGGGCGCCAGCAGCCGGTCCATCTGCATCCCGGTGATGACGTTCCGATACCTGCCGAAGCCGTACTCCGGCTTGAGGTCCGCCGGGAACAGCTTGAAGCCGGTGGACACGACGACCGCGCCCACGCGGGCCTCCAGCTGCTGGTCGCGGGCGTGGAGGTCGATGCAGCCGTCCACCGGGCAGGCCGCCACGCACTCGTTGCACTCGGAGCACACCGCGCAGTCGACGCACCGGCCGGCCGCGGCCTGGGCCTCGGCCTCGCTCAACGGCGCCTCGACCTCGCGGAAGTCCGCCGGCGCGGCGTCGAGCGTGGTGCCGTCGGGCGTCGGCGCGCGGAACGCGTATGCCTTCTGGCGGGCGAGGACCTGGTTCTTGTCCACGACCGGGAGGCGGTCGTCGAAGCCGTCCAGCGTCCCGCCGGTGAGCCAGCGGTCGATCATGTGCGCGGCCCGCCGGCCCTCGCCGACGGCGCGCGTGATGTCGGTCGCGCCGTTGACCGCGTCACCCGCGGCGAACACGTACGGGAGCGACGTCCGGCGCGTGACCGCGTCGGCCGCGAGGATGCCGCTGCTGGTGGCGGCCAGCTGGCCGGCGAACGCGCCGGGCTCGGGCGTCATGCCGATGGCGGCGATGACCACCTCGCACGGGAGCACCGTCTCGGACCCCGGGATGGGCTCCGGGCGCCGACGGCCCGAGGCGTCTGGCTGACCGAGGCGCATGCGCTGCACGCGCAGGCCGCTGACCGCGCCCTGCCCGTCTCCGAGCACCTCGAGCGGGGCGACCTGGAGGCTGAAGGCCACGCCCTCGCGCTCGGCGTCGGCGGCCTCCACGTGGTGGGCCGGCATCTCGTCGCGGCCCCGCCGGTAGGCCACGGTGACGGACGCGGCGCCGAGCCGCCGGGCGGTCCGCGCGGCGTCCATCGCCACGTTGCCGCCGCCCACGACCACGACCCGCCGCCCAGCGAGATCCATCGGCTGGTCCAGCTTGACCCGGCGCAGGAAGTCGGTCCCGCCGAGCACGCCCAGGCGATCCTCCCCCGGGACGCCGAGACCCGTTGAGCGGTGGGTGCCGGTCGCGACCAGCACGGCGTGGAACCCCTCGGCCTTGAGCGCGGCGAGATCGCGGACGGGCGTGTCGGTGAGGATCTCCACGCCCAACGCCCGGACGTTGTCGATGTCACGCTCCACGGTCTCCACCGGCAGCCGGTAGGACGGGATCGCCAGCCGCAGGAACCCGCCGGGCACCGGGGCGGCCTCGTAGATCCGGACCGCGTATCCCTTGCGGGCCAGCTGCCAGGCAGCCGTCAGGCCCGTGGGACCGGAGCCCACGATGGCGACGCGGCGCCCGTTGGGCGGGGCAACCTCGATGCCCAGTGCCTCTCCGCCCTCGTTGTGGACGTCGGAGATGAAGCGCTTCAGGCGGCGGATCGGGAGCGTCCCTTCGAGCGAGCCGCGGGTGCACTCGCCCTCGCACGGGGCGTAGCACGCTCGCCCGAGCGTGCCCACCAGCGGCGTCGCCTCGAGCACCAGCCGGTGTGCCTTCTCGTACTCCCCGCTCCGGATCAGCGACACGTAGCCGTGGGCCTGGATCCCGGCCGGGCAGGCGTAGGAGCAGGGCGAGCTGCCGGCCCGGTCGATGACCGCCTTCTTGGGCACCGCCTGGGGAAACGCGATGTGCGCCGCGCGACGCGCCACCAGGTCCGCGTTGAACTGGTCGGGCACCGCCACCGTGCAGGCCATCTCGCACTTCTGGCAGCCGGTGCACGCGTCCTCGTCCACGAACCGCGCCTTGCGCGTGACCGAGGCGTGGAAGCGCCCGTCGGCGGACCGGCGGATCCCGTCCACGCGGCTGTAGGTCAGCGCCGTGATGTTCGGGTGGTGGATCGTGGACGCCATCTTGGGCGTCGAGATGCAG
>CAYJOH010000508.1:0-1927 GCA_964371685.1 uncultured Anaerolineaceae bacterium | reverse complement strand
AGGAGATCGACATCGGCGGGCCGTCGATGGTCCGCGCGGCGGCCAAGAACCACGCCTCGGTCGCGATCGTGACCTCGCCCGCCCGCTACGAGGCCGTCCTCGAGGCGCTCGACGAGCACGGCGAGGTGCCGCTGGGGCTGCGGTCCGCGCTGGCGGTCGAGGCGTACCGCCACACCGCGGCCTACGACGCCCGGATCGCCGCCGAGCTGCCGTGCCGGATGCGCGAGGCGGGCGTGGACCTGCCCCCGGACCCCGGCCTGCCAGGCTCCACGGACCCGTACCCGCCGGTGCTCACGGTGTCGCTCGAGAAGGTGGAGACGCTGCGGTACGGCGAGAACCCGCACCAGCCGGCGGCGCGCTACCGGCGCACGGACCGCGAGCCGCGCCCGGGCGAGGGGCCGTTCGCGACCGGCGAGCCGCCGCTCCAGGGCAAGGCGCTGTCCTACAACAACGTGCTGGACGCGTCGGCGGCCGCCTCGCTGGCGCGCCTGATGCGCGGGCCCGCGGTCGTGATCGTCAAGCACACCAACCCGTGCGGCGCCGCCGAGCGCCCGACGCTGCTCGAGGCGTGGGACGCGGCCCTCGCCGGCGACCCGGTGTCCGCCTTCGGCGGCGTGGTCGCGATCACGGGCACCGTCGAGCGAGCGCTCGCGGAGCGGCTGACGTCGCTGTTCCTCGAGGTGGTCGTGGCCCCGGCCTTCGACGACGCCGCCCGCGAGGTGCTGGCGACCAAGCCGAACCTGCGGCTGGTGGTGGACCCGGCCCTCGACGCGGTGGCCGACCGGAGCGGCCTCACCGCGCGCGGCGGCCTGGCGGTGGACTATCTGGGTTCGGTCCGGACCGCCGGCGGCGCCGTGCTGGTCACGGCGCCCGACACGCTCCCCGACGACCCCGACGGCTGGGTGTGCACGTCGTCGCGGCCGCCGTCCGACGCCGAGCGGCGCGACCTCGACCTCGCCTGGCGCCTGGTCCGGGGCGTCGTGTCCAACGCGATCGTCCTCGTCCGGGACGGGATGCTGGTCGGGCTGGGCTCGGGGCAGGTGAGCCGCGTGGACGCCTGCCGGGGGGCGGTGGACAAGGCCCGCCAGTTCCAGGGCGAGGCGGGCGCACGGGGCGCCGTGGCGGCCTCTGACGCGTTCTTTCCGTTCGCGGACGGGCCGCAGGTACTGCTCGACGCGGGCGTAACGGCGATCGTCCAGCCCGGCGGCTCGATGCGTGACGCGGAGGTGCTCACGGCGGTCGAGGCGGCCGGTGCCGCGATGCTGGTCACCGGGACGCGCCACTTCCGGCACTGACCACCGGCGCGAACGCGTCCCCTTCTCCGTGGCAAGGTCGGCGACCCACCTTGCAGGCGACGACCCGCCTCGCAGGCCGCGCCCGTAGTCAGGGCGTGACTAATCTCGGCACTGCGGGCGCTCAAACCGGCCACCCGGCCCGGCCGGAAGTCCCGGTCCTGGCCCCCACGTGCTTGGCGATGCACGGCGGGGGCGGCCCGGCCGCTGGTAGACCCGACGACGAGGGCTGTGACCGTCGCTGAGCCGCAGGAATAGTCCCTGCGCACCGGGGCGGGAAGGGGAGGCCGATGACAAACGAGGAGATCGTCCGGCGCTACCGCGAGGTGCGGTCGCGGCGTGACCACGAGACGGCCGAGACGCTCCGTCACCCGGCCTGGACGGGCGACTGGCGGCAGAGCGGCGAGCGCGTGACCTCGTCCCCGGCGATGCGTGCGACGAGTCGGCGGGTCATGGCTCCCGCACATCGAGGTCGAGCGACCAGCGGTTGCCGCCGGCGAGGGAGGCCTCGTCGGCGCCTGTACCCGTCATCGCCCGGTAATGGAGGGTCGTCCCGCCGTCGACGCCGGTCAGCTCGACCGTGACCGCGAACGCCTGCCGCTCGCCAGGCGCGAGGCCCGGCCAGTGGACGACGG
>CAYJOH010000507.1:0-1928 GCA_964371685.1 uncultured Anaerolineaceae bacterium | reverse complement strand
GCGCGACCCCGGTCGTCGTCTGCTCGTTCGACCCCGACGGCGGCGTGGGGCGGGCGCTGGCGAACGCGTCGGTCACGCTCGCGGACCCCGTGGACGTCGGTCGCGGGCCGGTCGGCCAGATCACGAACGGCATCCTGGCGGCGATGCAGCTGGTGGCGGACACCGATGCCGCGCTCGTGTGGCCCGCCCGGCTGGCCTGGGTCGATGCCGAGACCGTGACCACGCTGATCGCGGCGCACGGCGAGGACCGGGCCACCGTCCTCCGCCCCACCTACGGCGGCGAGGCGGGCTGGCCGATCCTGCTGCCCGTGGCCCACCTGGAGGCCTTCCGGACGCTCGCCGCCGACCGCATGCCGGACGAGCTGTTCGATGACCTGGCCGCGGCCGGCGTCCCGCTGCGCGAGCTGGAGTCCGGCGATCCCGGCGTCACGTATCCCGTGACGACGGCCCGCTCGGACCTGCCGCCCTACGACGGCCCGCCCAAGCCCGCGGATGCCCACGCCCACGAGTGGGGCGCCGCCGCCGCGGACGAGCCGGACGACGCGCCGCTCGAGGGCCCGGGCCGGTTGTCACGGACCCCCGGTTGACCCGGCCCGATCACCAGGTGCAGGTCGTCTCGCGCTGGACCGTCCACCGGTCGAGGTGGGCGTAGACCGTCCACACGGTCAGCGACGCGTGCGCCTCGAAGGTCCCGTTGGCGCCCGGCCCGATCAGGTCGACGGCGACGCCGCCGTCGGCGAGCCCACGCCGGTCGACGTCGACCCCCCAGGTGAGGTTCTGGGCGCCCGCCACGGCCTCCTGGACCGCTCCGTCCGATGGCGACGCGCCGCCCAGCCAGACGAGGTCCGTTCGGGTCACCGAGTCCGCGTCGAACGCCGGGCCATCGTCGGCCTCGCCCGCGTACGCCCACGCGACGCCGACGCCGTCGGTGCCGCCGGCGAACGGCTCGCGCTCGCGCCAGGTCCACGACACGGCGACCGGGATCCGGCTGCCGGGCTCGCCCGCCGGGCAGCCCACCTCGAGCCGGAGCTCCAGCGCGGTGGCGTCGGCGACCAGCGGCGATGCCGGCGAGGTCAGCAGCCAGGCCGGGGCGCCCGCCGCGCCGCCCGCCACGACGTACGCGACGGACAGGGCGATCGCGATCCCCCGGTCCCGGCCACCCGGCAGCCGGATCGGCCCCGGCTTGCGCGACGCGACGAGCAGCGCGAAGGCCGCCCCCAGCGGCACGGTCAGGGTGTTGCGGGCGAGGTCGAGCACGGCGCCCGCGAGGCCCGAGACGATCATCACCAGCAGGACGACCCAGGCCGTGGGCCGGGCCCACGCCGTTCGACGATCCAGCCCGGCCGCCGTCACGACGAGGATCACCAGTGAGCACCCGGCGATGGCCACGGCCGCGAGCAGCGCGCCCCGCGCGGCATACGTCGCGCTGGCGCCCGCCACGGTCAGGGTGACCACGAGGCCGAGCACCGCCAGGACGAGGAACAGGTTGCTGCTCCAGCGATCGAAGGTCGCCCACGCGTCCGCGGGCGGCGGCCCATCCGCTCCCGCGACCGGCGGACCCGCCGCTCGCGCCCCGCTCGCTGGCCGCTCGCCCGGCTCCCCCATCGTCGACGTCCTCCTCAGGCGGCGCGGCGGGGCCCCGTCCGCATCGCCAGCCGGACGCGCCGCAGCGCACCGGTGGCCAGCGCGATGCCGCCGACGACCAGCGTAACGCCCGCGAGCTGGGCGGTCGACGGCGCCTCGCCGAGCAGGACCGCGCCCAGGGCCACGGTGGTGACCGGCTGGACGAGCAGGAGCACCGACGAGATCACCGCCGGCAGCCGCGGCAGCGACACCTGGATCGCGAGGTATCCGATCGACTGGGACAGCACGCCGAGCGCCAGCAGGTAGGCGTGCGCCGGCAGCGCCGGCACGAGGTCGAGGTCCCC
>CAYJOH010000506.1:0-1930 GCA_964371685.1 uncultured Anaerolineaceae bacterium | reverse complement strand
CGGGATCGACTTCGCGGCGATGACGCCCGAGCAGCGCGACCGCGTCGCGACCGTCGTCAACACCGGCGGCGGCGGGATCGAGTCGATCATCGAGGGGACGCACGTCCACGACACCAAGGGCCCGCGATTCGTGTCCGCGTTCGCCGTGCCCGCGCTGTCCGGCTCGATGGCCGGCTGCCTGCTGTCGATGGAGTACGGGCTGACGGGGCCGGTCATGACCCAGGTCGCGGCCTGCGCCACGTCGGTCATCGCGTTCCACGATGCGCTGCGGCTGATCGCCACCGGCGAGTGCGACGTCGTGCTGGCCGGCGGCTCCGAGGCGCCGATCGTGCCGATGGGGGTCGCGGCGCTGTCCAACATGGGCGCCCTGTCCAAGCGCAACGACTCGCCCGAGACCGCGTCGCGCCCGTTCGATGCGACCCGCGACGGGTTCGTCCTGGGCGAGGGCGCGGGCGTGGTGGTCGTGGAGAGCGCGGAGCACGCGCTGCGGCGCGGCGCCACGCCCATCGCCGAGGTCCTGGGCGGGGCGCTGACCGCGGACGCGTTCCACATCAGCGCCCCCGACCCGTCCGGGCGCGGCCAGGCCCGGGCGATGACCAACGCGCTGCGCAACGCCGGCGTGGCGCCGGACGAGGTGGACTGGATCGTCGCCCACGGCACGTCCACGTCGCTCAACGACTCGACCGAGACCACGGCCATCAAGGCGGCCTACGGGTCGGCGGCGGCGACCCGGGCGATCAGCTCGCCCAAGTCGATGATCGGCCACCTGGTGGGCGCGGCCGGGATCGCGAGCGCGCTGGCGGCCCTGGGCGGGATCCGGGACGGGGTGATCTCCCCCACCGCGAACCTGCACACGCCGGACCCGGCCTGCGACCTCGACTACGTGCCGCTCGTCGCCCGCAAGGCGAAGGTCGACACGGTCGCCGTCAACGGCTTCGGCTTCGGCGGCCAGAACGCGGTCGCGATCTTCCGCCGCTTCGAGGCATAGGGCGGGGGCCGAGTCGGCCCCGGGCGCGTTGCCAGAAGTGTCACCGTGTCGTGCTCAGGGATCTCCCGGTGGGGCATGGTAGCGGTCCAGGAACCACCGCGCGGAGGCGGACACCGATACGAACAGCGCGGTCGAGCCGATGGCAACAGCCAACCAGTCATATGGCCCGGCGATGGTAGCTTGCATGAGCGGAGGAAACGAGGCCCAGACTGCCCCCAGCAGCAGAGAGGCCGTTCCCACGCTCAGGCGCTTCCGGCGTGCGCCATCCAGGATCAGCCATCGCGACGTGATCAGGAGCGCGGCGCACAGCAGTATTGCAGCAAAGGCGGACATGGCTGCTACTCCCACGGCCATTTCCAACGGATGTTGTCGCAGTTGTTGTGCGTACTCTGTTCCAGCACCATGTACATGGAGTACGTCGCCGCCACGGCCGCCACGTCGACTGGAATCAACGCGATGTGGGCAACCCCGCCGAACGGGATTGCCGCAATGTTGGCTACGGCAACACCAGTGTCGAGTACGCCCATCGTGATCAGGCCGATAGTCCCCGCAACTACTCCACCAGGGCAGAAGTCCTGTGACGAGAACCACACGCTCTGTCCGTACGTGCGATTGCGCCAGCGGATGGCCCCGGCCTGGCAGATGCGGAGATAAGCCGAATACGACATGCCCCCGCGGCGATACACCCAATAGGCTGCCCGGCGGACCGTCGGGCGATGGATCCGGTAGTAACGGCCAACGTTGTAATACCCATAAGCGTAACCGCTCGGATCCACGACCGTGACCGGGCTCCCGCCGGCATACCCGTAGAGGTTAGCCTCCGCGGCCGAGGAGTAGGGCTGGAGGAAGCGGCCGAGCGAGGGGCTGTAGTGGCGGGCCGACATGTATTGGAGGCCGAGCCCGAGGCCGAGGTCGTCCCAGGCAACGCCGTAGGCGCCCACG
>CAYJOH010000505.1:0-1931 GCA_964371685.1 uncultured Anaerolineaceae bacterium | reverse complement strand
ATCGCGGACGGCAAGGCCGGCCTCGACGCCCGCACCGGCCTCGGCCTCCTCGCCGAGACGAGCGGCGACACCGGCCTGGCCGCCGACTGGTACCGGAAGGCCCTGGAGCTCGATCCCCAGAGCAAGGCGGCGCAGCTCGGCCTGAGCCGCGTCACCGACGGCACGCAGGTGCACCCCGACGTCGTGCCGTCGGCCAGCCCCGAAGGGAGCAACTGATGACCGCGTCCCCCACAGTCGCCCAGCCCGCACCCGGCACGATGCCCGTCCCCGAGGCCGGCGAGCTGCCGCCCGAGGGCATCGGCCCCGCCGGCGCCGAGGAGGCGCCGCCGGAGCGGCGGCGCCGGCGCAAGCTGCTCCTGCTGCTGTTCCTGCTGGCCGCGTTCGTGGTCCTGCTGGGCCTCGCGATCTGGTACCTGCTGTTCCGGCAGCCGATCCCGATCCCGACCATCCCGGGCGAGACGATCATGCCCGGCTACGTGACCTCCGTCTTCGGCGCCTCGCGTCCGATGAGCGTCGCCGTGACGGGCTCCGGCGACCGCATCTACATCGGCGAGACGTCCGGCGACATGACGGCCCGCCTGTTCGACGCCCAGGGAAACGAGCTGGCAGCGCTGGTACCGCCGGTGTCGACTGGCGGTGAGCACGTGCCCACGTACATCGCGGTCAACCCGGTCAACGGCGAGGTCTACGTCTCGGACCGGCCCACGGCCGACGTCTACGTGTACGACGCAGAGGGGACGTACCTCCGCGCGTTCACGCCGCCAAGCGATGCTGCGGGCTGGCAGCCGCTGGCGCTGTGGTTCGACGCCGCCGGCAACCTGTACGTCACGGACGTCGGCCAGCTTCCGCACCGGGTGCGCGTGTTCGACCCCGCGGGCAACCAGATCCGCGTGTTCGGGCAGGACGCGGAGATGAGCTTCCCCAACAGCGTGGCGGTGGACAGCGCCGGCTACGCGTACGTCACCGACAGCAACAACGGCCGGCTCCTGGTGTTCGCCCAGGACGGCCGCGTCGTCGCCAAGGTCGGCCGGGGCTCCGGGAAGGGGAACCTCGGCCTGCCGCGTGGCGTGACGATCGACGGGCAGGGCCGGGTATACGTCGTGGATACCAGCGGCCACTCCGTGTTCGTGTACGGAACGTACCAGGAGGGGTCCGAGCGACTCGACTACCTGGGCTCCTTCGGGACCCAGGGCGTCGCCGACGGCGCCTTCGCCTATCCCAACGGCATCGCGGTCGATGGCCGGGGCCGGCTGTATGTGGCCGACTCCGCCAACAACCGGGTGCAGATGTGGAGCTACTGAGCTCCGAATCGAGCCAAGGGAGGTGGAACACCGAAGCTCCTGCGTCGCCGCCGGGAGGCGGCCCATGTCCAGTCCACGTAGCACAGAGAAAGGAGGTGAGGACAGTTTGAGAAGGCTGATGCTGCTGATCGCAGCAGGAAGTCTCTGGCTGTTCCTTGCCGCAGTCCCCGTCTTCGCAGACGGTGGGCCGCACGTGGCCTCGGTGAACAGCGGCGTGGCCGGCGTCAACGCCGATAGCTGCGCAGGCTGCCATCGGGCCCACACGGCGCAGGGCGAGTTCCTCCTCGTTGCGAGCTCGGCGACCTCGTCCTGCCTGACCTGCCATGGATCCACCGGACTCGGCTCGACCGTCGACGTCGAGAACGGCATCCAGTACACCCTCGCGGCCGACGGCAGCCGCGACACGGCCGTCCTCGGCTACACGCGAGCCGGCGGCTTCGTCACGGCCCGGATCGGGTCCGCCGAGGTCGTCCGGATCGCGTACCTGAGCACGCACGGCGTGAGCCAGAACGCGAAGGTTCCGGTCCGGACCGCCGGGGCGCAGCCCGTCACGTCCGCCCACCTGCCCAACACGGGCGGCGTGGTCGGCGCGGCGGACGGCGTGGCCTGGGGCAACGGCCCCGACAGCGC
>CAYJOH010000504.1:0-1933 GCA_964371685.1 uncultured Anaerolineaceae bacterium | reverse complement strand
TCGAGACCGCAGCGCGGGCAGAAGTGCGCGCCCGGCGGGCGCCCCTCTCCGCATCGCGGACAGAACGCTGCCCCGGCAGTCCGGACCGCGCTCACGGCACGACCTCCATGGGCGGCGAGACCGCCACCTCGGCGCGGATTCTGTGCGCGTCGCCGCGGGGCTTCCAGTGCTGTGCGGCTTGCGGCGACCCGGCCACTGGGCTCTGGCGGCCGAGTGCCGGCGCGGACGACGATGCGCGGTGTCCGGCCGGCCTCCGCGTGCCGGCGGCGCACGGGACAGGCCTCGTTGAACGCTCGGCGTGCCGCAGGGTCCGCGTCCGGGGGCTGGCTACGACGTGCGGCGGCGCTGTGGGGGATCGCCGGGCTCGCCCTCGCGCTGCTCGTCCCCGGCACGGCCGCCGCCGCTGAGGACGGCCTTCCCGACCTGTCCGGCGTCGTGGTCCGGGCCGACGACCTGCCGACCGGATTCGTCGCTGCCGGCGAGTCCGGCGAGCGGATCGTGTCGATGTTCGAGTCGATGGCGGGCGCCTTCGCGACCTCGCCCGACGCCGACATCCGCAGCGTGGCGGCATACCACCGCGTCACGGACGGCGGGACCGAGTACGCCGTCACCTTCCTCATCGCGCCGCTGACGCCGACCGACCAGCGGAGCCTCGACGCCGCGTTCACCTCGACCGACCTGGTCAGGAGGATGCTGGCCGAGACGTACGAGGACATGGACATCACCGTCCTCGAGGGGTACCGGGTGGGGGAGAGCCGGCTCGGCTTCCGGATCGTGGACACCGACCTCGGGATCGACATCGAGCTGGTCGAGGCGCGGCGCGGGGCGGTGCTCTCGGTCGCGGGCCGCGTGCTCCAGGGCGACGTCGAGGCGACGGCCAGCACCTCGGACATCGCGCGCGTGCTCGACCAGCGGCTCGCCGCCGTGGTGGGCATGGGCGCCCCCGTGTTCCGGCCAGCCGGCCCGCTCGTCCCGGAGCTGACCACGCATATCCCGACGCCCCTCGACGTGTCCACCGACCCGGCGGTCGTGGGCACGAACCTCGCCTTCGCCGCGCTGGCCGCCCTCCTGCTCACGATCAGCTCCAAGCTCCTCACGCGGATGCTCGCCGAGCACGAGGAGTCGCTCGCCCGCCGGGTGCCCATCGTCCGCGTCGTGGCCCGGCTGGAGTCCCGGCTGGGGTCGACGTTGGGCGGCCGGATCCGCAGCAACCGGCTGCTCGACCTCCTGCGGCTGGTCGCCATCGCCGTGTTCTACGGGCTCGTGTTCTCGCTCCTGGAGCCCGGCTGGCAGCCACTCACCTCGGCCGGCATGTGGCTGCTCATCTCGTTCACCATCGCATGCGGCGTGGTGGGCATCGCCGACGACCTCGTCCAGTGGCGCGTGGCACGCGGCTGGGGCCTGCCGGCGGCGCTCTCCGTCCGCCCGACCACCGCCCTGCTGGCCGTGGCGTCGACGGGTGTGTCCCGGGTCGCGGCGGTCGTGCCGGGCCTGATGTTCGGGGCGCCGGAGGCCCTGCGGCTCGACGAGTCGGCGCTCGACGAGGGGCGGGCGAGGCGGCTGACGACGATCGGGTTCGTCGCGCTGGTGGCCATCGGCGGGGCCTCGTGGGCGGCGACGATCGCGACCACGGCGGCCTCGCGGTCGGGCAGCGTGCCGGCGATCGTCGAGGGCCTGGGCGCGTTCCTCCTGCTCGTGTTCGCGTCGACCGTCCAGAACCTGTTCGTCGCCCTGCTCGGCCTGCCGGGCTCGATGGGCGCGCTCGCCCGGCGCTGGAGCCCGATCGCCTGGGGCGGGGCCTTGCTGGCGGTGACGTTCCTGTTCTGGCACACGCTGCTCAACCCGATGGGCGATCCTTCGGTCGTCCTGTCGAACCGTAACGTCCAGGTGATGCTCGGGATCGTGGGCGGGTTCACCGCGGTCACGGTGGCGG
>CAYJOH010000503.1:0-1937 GCA_964371685.1 uncultured Anaerolineaceae bacterium | reverse complement strand
CCGTTGTTGACGTAGATCGGGAAGTAGGTGGTCCAGCTGGAGATGGCCTTCATCCTGGGGGCGAAGCGTTCCGCATCCGCGGTCGAGATCGCCGGGTCGGTCAGCGCGACCACCGGCTCGATCGTGGGCTCGGTCGTGCCGCCCTGGCGGGCCATCAGCGCGTCCACCACCAGCGCCCGGGTGGCCGCCCGGTCGAGCGCCCGGCCTTCCTTGCCCGGCGCGCCGACCACGACCCGCCCGCCGTTGAGCTTGAACCGGGCGTTGGTCGCCTTCTGGTTGACGTCCTTGGCGATGGCCGCGACCAGGGGGTCGAGCCCGCCGACATCGAACACGGGCACGATCCCGCCGTCCACGGTCGGCGAGAAGGTGACCAGCTTGCGGAGCTCGTCGCCCTCGATCGTCCACGTCTGGTCGCCGCGGGTGAGCACGAGGTCGGCCGCCATGCGCTCGCCGGCGGCGAGGGCAGCCTCGGCGTCCGCGGTGTCGATCGCCGGCGGCTGGGCCACCAGCACGACCTCCTCGCGGAGCTCCGCCGGGGCGTCCAGCTGCCCGGCCTCCGCGGCGATCGCCTCGACCAGTGCGCCCCGGTCCACGACGCGCCCGTCGCGGCCGGGCGTCACCGTGAACGCGCCGTCGGGCGCCACGGTCAGGGTCGCATCCACGGGCTCCCGGTCGATGGTCTTCGCGACGGCGGCCACGGCCGCCTCGAGCTTCGCCTGGTCGAACACCACGAGCGGCTCCAGCCGGATGCCGTGGAGCGCGGCCTGCGGGGCGCCGATCAGGTCGGCTACCGGCTCGCCCTGTCGCCCGGCACCCAGCGCGGCGTCCAGCATCGCGTCGAGGTCCGCCCGACGCTCGATCTCGGCGTAGCCGATCATGAGGTCGCCGTCCGGACCCGTCACCACGACGTGCCCACCGCCGAGCGAGGCGTAGGCGTCCTCGAGGGCGGCCCGCGCTGCGTCCGGCGTGAGCCCGGACAGGTCCGTGGCGCCGATCCGCACCCCGGGCAGGATCCGCCCGGAGTACTGCTGGCCGTAGGCGTACAGGGCGCCGCCGCCGGCACCGGCCACCAGCGCCACGCCGAGCAGGAACGCGAGCGCGAAGCGCAGCCCCAGCGGGCGGCGTCGTGGCCGCGGCGGGGCCTGAGGCGGGATCTCGGGCGTGATCTCGGGCGTTTCGGTCATTGCATCGTCAACTGCGGAGGGAGGATCGTACCCTGCGAGGCCCGGATTGGCGATCAGGCGCTTCGCGCGAGGGCGGGCGCGTGCGTCGCCCGTGCGACGATCCGGTGCTGCCGCCTGCGACGCGGCCCCGCTCGCCGGCTACGGATTGCGCGGCAGGACCACCACCCGCCGGTTGGGCTCCTCGCCGATGGACTGGGTGGAAACTCCCGCGTGATCGCGCAGGGCGAGGTGGACCCAGCGGCGCTCGAGGGCGGGCATCGGCTCCAGCTGGAGCATCTTCCCGGTCTCGACGACGCGCTCCGCGGCGCGCTGGGAAAGGTCGATCAGCTGGCGCTCGCGCCGGCCCCGGTAGTCCTCGACGTCCACGAGCACGCGCGTCCACTGGCCCGTGCGGCGGGAGAGCATCAGGTTCACGAGATGCTGCAGCGCGGACAGGCGCTCACCCTTGCGGCCGATCAGCGACCCCAGGGCCTCCCGGTCCGAGTCCTCGCCGACGACGTTGAGCCGGCTGGTCTCCCCCTCACGGATCTCGACCCGCACGCCCTCGAAGCCGAGGTGCGCCATCAGGGTCTCAAGGATCTCGCGACCGGCGGCGAGTGCCTCGGGCGTCGCCTCCGCGGCCTCGAGCTCCGCGCGCTCCATGGCGACGGAGCCGCGGGCGGTCGCGACTTGCGCGACCTCGGCCGCCGACAGCTCCGAGCTGCCCCGCGACGGCCGCTCCTCGCGGCGGGGGCCGCGGTCGTGGTGCCGCTC
>CAYJOH010000502.1:1725-1948 GCA_964371685.1 uncultured Anaerolineaceae bacterium | reverse complement strand
GCCGCACCTCGCCCGTCGACGCGGGCGTGGGCCGCATCGAGACCGGTCCCCTGCCCGGCGAGTTCCGCCTCGCCCCCGGCCTGGGCACGCCGCCCGGGATCGTCGTGGCGCTCGACTAGCCTCGGGGGCTCGAGTAGCGTCGCCGGGCCCTCGAAGCAGCGTCCGCCTCACCAGCTTCGCGGCGGGCCCCGCGATCCGCGCCGCGCGCGACCCCGGCCCCGGC
>CAYJOH010000502.1:0-1715 GCA_964371685.1 uncultured Anaerolineaceae bacterium | reverse complement strand
TCGCGGCGCCGGGCGCGCGACGGGGCGCCCGCCTCACCCGCTGCGCGCCGGCCCGGCGCGGCCGGGCCGGCGCATCCGCGTCCCGGTCAGCCGGCCAGCGCCACGGCCAGCTCGCCCGCCACCCGGGCGTCGTTGACGATCAGCGCGGTGTTGGCCGCGATCGAGGCGCCGTCGGTCAGCGCGGCGATCCGGGCCAGCAGCCAGGGGGTCAGCGCGGGACCCGAGACCCCCGTGTGCTCCGCCTCGCGGACGGCCTGCTCGACGGCGTCGCGGGTGAGGTCGTCCGGCAGCGCGTCCGCCTGTGGCACCGGGGTGCACACGAGCACGCCCGACCCGAGGCCCAGCGCGCCGTGCGCGCGGACGAGGGCCGCGACCGCCTCGATGTCCGGGACGCTGATGGGCGCCGGGATGCCGCTGCCGCGCGCGTAGAACCCCGGCAGCTCATCGGTCCCCACGGCGACCACCGGCACCCCGCGCGTCTCGAGGTACTCGAGCGTGAGCGGCACGTCGAGGATCGCCTTCGGCCCCGCGCACACGACCACGACCGGCGTCCGGGCCAGCTCCTCGAGGTCGGCGGAGATGTCGAGCGACGGGCGCGCCCCGCCGATCGCCCCGCGGTGGACGCCGCCGATGCCGCCGGTCGCGAACACCCGGATACCGGCCGCGTGGGCGGCGATCATCGTCGCGGACACGGTCGTGGCCCCCCAGCCCCCGGCGGCGATCGCCGCCCCCAGGCTGGGACGCGAGACCTTGCGTACGGAGCCGTGGGGTGCCGTCGCCAGCGCCTCGAGGTCGTCGGCGGACAGGCCCACCAGCAGCCGGCCGTCGTTGAGGGCGACCGTGGCCGGCACCGCACCCGACGCGCGCACGGCGAGCTCCGAGGCCGCGGCGACCTCCAGGTTCTGCGGGTACGGCAACCCGTGGCTGATGAGCGTCGATTCGAGGGCGACGACGGGACGGCCGTCGCGGAGGGCGGCGGCGACCTCGGGGTCGACGGCGAGGCGGTCGGCGGGGATCATCGCCCCTGAGGGTACGCCGGGACGATGCGCCCCGCGCATCCGGGCCCACGCGCACGCGGGCGCGGGCTACGCTGGCCGCATGCCTGCACGAACCGGCCGCTCGCCACGCCTCCCCGGCCCCGACGTCGTCCGCCGCCAGGTCGTCCTCGAGGAGCACGACCTCGCCCCCGACGGCTCGTTCGCGATCGTCAGCCGGCGGGTCGTGGACGGGAACGGGTATGCGTCGCATCTTTGGCTGGTGCCCATGGGCCATCGCGGGTCCTCGCGCCCGCCGAGGCCCCGGCGGCTCACGCGGGGACCGGGGCGCGACATGCGCCCGGCGATCTCGCCCGACGGCCGGCGGGTGGCGTTCACACGCCGGGACAAGGGGGCGGACGACGCCTCACTGCTGGCCCTCGACCTCGACGGCGGCGAGGCGGACCGTCGCACGAGCGGGCTCGGCGTGGTCGAGATCGCGTGGTCGCCCGACGGCCGCTGGCTCGCGTTCACGGCCGAGGTGGACCCCCAGCGGTTCATGGTCGGGCCGGCGCCCAAGCGCGGCGAGGAGCCGATGGCTCGCCACGTGACGCGGCTCGACTGGCGCTTCGACGAGACCGGGTACCTCGATCGCCGCAGCCAGCTCCACGTGGTGCCGGCGTCCGGCGACGGGGCGGCGCGGCGGCTGAGCGGCGTGGCCAGCGGTGCGACGGGCATCGC
>CAYJOH010000501.1:0-1967 GCA_964371685.1 uncultured Anaerolineaceae bacterium | reverse complement strand
GACCGACACCGCCGCACGCCCCGCCGAGGCGGGCCCGATCGGCTCGCCCGCCCCCGCGACCGGCACCCCGCAACCCTCCCCGACCGGCACCCCGCACGCCAACCAGTCCGGCGCCCGCGTCAACCGGGACGCGTTCGCCGAGGCCCAGGACTTCCTCCCCCTCGACGGCATCGACCACGTCGAGTTCTGGGTCGGCAACGCCCGCCAGGCGAGCGCCTACTTCCGTGCCCTGTGGGGCTTCACGCCGGTGGCCTACGCGGGCCTCGAGACCGGCGTCCGCGACCGCGCCAGCTACGTCATGCAGCAGCACGACATCCGGATCGTGCTCACGGCGCCGCTCACCCCCGATGGCGAGATCGCCGAGCACGTCCGCGAGCACGGCGACGGCGTCCGGGACATCGCGTTCGCCGTCCGCGACGTGGACGCCGCGTGGCGCGAGACCACCGCCCGCGGCGCCCGCTCGGCCCTGGAGCCGGTCGCGCTCGACGGCGGCGAGGACGGGATCCTCCGCCGGAGCGCCGTCCGGACCTACGGCGACGTCCGCCACAGCTTCGTCGACCGCAGCGACTACCACGGCGCCTTCGCCCCCGGCTACCGCAAGGTGAAGAAGCCGGCTCGCGCGGCCACCGGCCTCAGCCTGCTCGAGGTCGATCACTGCGTGGGCAACGTCGCGCTCGGTGACATGAACCGGTTCGTGGACTACTACCGCGACGTGTTCGGCTTCGCCCAGCTCGTGCACTACGACGACAACGTCATCCACACCGACTACAGCGCGCTGATGTCCAAGGTCATGACCAACGGCAACGGCCGCGTCAAGTTCCCGATCAACGAACCGGCCACCGGCAGGAAGAAGAGCCAGATCCAGGAGTTCCTCGACTGGTACCGCGCCCCCGGCGTCCAGCACGTGGCGCTGCGGACCGAGGACATCGTGGGCACGGTCCGCCGCCTGCGCGACAGCGGGGTGGAGTTCCTGGGCATGCCCCACGCGTATTACGAGACGCTCGCCGAGCGGGTGGGCGACGTCGGCGTGCCGATGGACGTGCTCGAGGAGCTGGGGATCGAGGCCGACCGCGACGAGGAGGGCTACCTGCTCCAGATCTTCACCCGGCCGATCCAGGACCGCCCGACGTTCTTCTTCGAGATCATCGAGCGGCACGGCTCCCGCGGCTTCGGCGTCGGCAACTTCAAGGCCCTGTTCGAGGCGATCGAGATCGAGCAGGCCCGGCGCGGGAACCTGTAGCCGGGCACGCCCGGGCCTTGCCATCACGATGTTCCTGAGGCCCTCTCCCTGGTCGGCGGGTCCGGGGTCGTGATCCTCGTGCTGCTCATGGTGCTCAAGCCCGGCTGAGTTCGAACCGAAACCGCGCCCCGCCAGCCGGCGTAGAGGTCCCTGTCCAACGTCCCCGAAATCGGACAGGAGAACCCTTCATGCGCATCTTCCGAGCCGTCGCCCCGCTCCTCGCCGCCGGGATCGCCGTCGCGGCCTGCACCTCGGGTGGCGGCGCCACGACCGCCCCGACCACCGCCCCCGCCACGGCACCGGCGAGCGCCGAGCCCAGCGCCCAGCCCACAGACGCCGCGGGCGGCGTGACCGTTGAGCTGGCCGAGACCAGCCTCGGCAGCGTCCTCGCCGATGGCGATGGCCGGATCCTGTACCTGTTCACGGCCGACGCGCAGGGCGTGTCCAACTGCAGCGGCGACTGCCTGGCAAACTGGCCGGCGCTCCTGTCCGGGGGCGCTCCGACCCTCGGCGAGGGGCTCAATGCCGCCGACTTCGGCTCGATCACCCGCGACGACGGCGGCACCCAGGTCACCGTCAAGGGCCTGCCCCTCTACTACTTCGCCGGCGACACGGCACCCGGCCAGACCAACGGCCAGGGCGTCGGCGGCAAGTGGTTCGTGGGTGGCGCCGACGGCGCCATGATCGGAGGCCCGACGGGCCGCAGCTACTGACGCCGGGTGTCCCC
>CAYJOH010000500.1:0-1970 GCA_964371685.1 uncultured Anaerolineaceae bacterium | reverse complement strand
CCGCCGTTCTTGCGCAGCTGCTCGGCGGTCTCGTCCGGCTTGAACGTGAACGCCGTGTAGAAGTACGTGAACCCGACGGTCAGCAGGAAGTACAGCGCGACATACAGCCAGGAGCCCTGGCTGAGCCAGCTGACGACGCCCTGGGCGATGTCGCCGACGATCCCGCCGGAGCTCACGAAGTAGCTCGCGATCTGGCTGGGGAACAGCAGGATGCTGACGGCGAAGATGATCGGGATCACGCCGGCCTGGTTGACGCGCAGCGGCAGGAACGTCTGCCCGCCCTGGTACATCCGCCGTCCCCGGACGCGCGAGGCGTACTGGACCGGGATGCGGCGCTGGCCCTCCTGGATGTAGATGATCACCGCGACGGCGGCGACGCCCAGGAGGCCGAACAGCACGACGGTGGCCAGGTCCGGGTTGCTGAGGAACCCGGTGACCGCGGACGGCGCGCGGCTCACGATGCCCGCGAAGATGATGAAGCTGATGCCGTTGCCGATCCCCTTCTCGGTGATCAGCTCGCCCAGCCACATCAGGACGACGGACCCGGCCGTGAGGGTCACGATCTGGGTCAGCGTCTCCCAGCTGCCGAGGTCGAACGGCGTGCTGAGGACCTGGTTGCTGAACAGGAGCGCCAGGAACCCGTACGCCTGGAGGAGCGCCATCGGCACCGACAGGTAGCGGGTGTACTGGTTGATCTTGGTGCGGCCGTACTCGCCCTCGCGCTGGAGCGCCTGGAGCGAGGGGACGACGCCCGTCATCAGCTGCATGATGATCGAGGCGTTGATGTACGGGTTCACGCCCAGCGCCACGATCGAGAAGTTGGCCAGGCCACCGCCCGAGAACAGGTCGAGGAGCCCGAAGATCGCGTTCGACTCGATGAAGGTCTTGAGCTTGTCCGCATCCACGCCCGGAACGGGGACGTGGGCGAGCGCCCGGAAGGCCAGGATGATCAGCGCGACGTACAGGATCCGGCGCCGGAGGTCCGGCGCCCGGAACGCGTTGAACAGGGCTTCGAACACGGGTCGCTAGCCGTTGTCGGCGGTGTCGGCCGCGTCGGCGTCCGGCGCCTCGACCTCGGGGGCGGCCTCGGGCCCGGGGGCCTCGGCCGCCTCGGGAGCCGCCGGATCGGCGGCCGCCTGGGCCTTGGCCCGGGCCGCGCGCTTGGCCGGCTTCGCCGTCTCCGGCTCGGCCTCGGGCTCGACGCCCAGCGCCGCCAGCGGCGTGGTGGGGATCTCGATGACCTGGGCCGTGCCGCCGGCCGCCTCGATCTTCTCGCGGGCGCTCTTCGTGAACGCATCCGCGAGCACGAACAGCTTGGCGCTGACGTCCCCGTTGCCGAGGATCTTGAGCGGCAGCCGGTCTCGGCGGACCAGCCCGGCCCCCTTGAGGGTGTCGGCGTTGACGGTGACCGGCGCCCCCTTCTGGACCTCGAGCTTGCCGGCCTCGACCGCCGCGCTGATGGCGCCCACGTTGACGACCTCGTACTCGATGTCGTTGACGTTGCGGAAGCCGCGCAGCTTGGGGATCCGGATGTGGAGCGGCGTCTGGCCGCCCTCGAACCAGGCCGGGATCGAGGCGCCGGCGCGCGAGCGCTGGCCCTTGGTGCCGCGGCCCGCGGTCTTGCCCTTGCCGGCCGCGATGCCGCGCCCGACGCGGGTCCGCTTGGTGACCGACCCCTCGGCGGGGCGCAGGTCGTGGATCTTCATCAGTCCTTCTCCGGGGTGGTCGTCTCCGCGCCCTCGGGAAGCTCCTCGACGGTCACGAGGAACCGGACCTGGCGGACCATCCCGCGGACGGCGGGGTTGTCCGGCAGGACGGACGAGCTGCCGATGCCGTGCAGGCCCATCGCGCGGATCGTCGCCCGGTTGCGGGCGATGTGGCTGATCGTGCTCTTGGTCTGGGTGACCCGCAGCCTACCGGCCATCGGCCACCTCCTGCGCCGCGGCCGGCTGGCCGGGCACCACGAGGCG
>CAYJOH010000499.1:0-1974 GCA_964371685.1 uncultured Anaerolineaceae bacterium | reverse complement strand
GTCGTGGACGCGACGAGCGCGGACGGCTCGGTCGCGATCCACGTCGAGCTGGACACGAGCCGCTGGGACGAGGACCTGGTGATCGAGGAGCCGTCCGCCGAACCCGGCTGACGCCGCCACGCCGAGCGAGCGCCCCGCCGCCCGGTCGGTGCCGTCCAACCTAGAATGGCCGGGTGAGTCCCACCCCTGCCGACGAGCCCGCGAAGCGCCGCCGGACGCGCCTCGCGGAACCCGATGTCCAGGGCACGTGGCTGGATGTCGAACCTGGGCCCGCCGCCCCGACGGCACCCGTCGAGCCCGAGTGGCTCCGGGACGCGCCTCCGGACCCCGCCCTCGTCGAGCCCGCGGGGCCCGCGCTCACCCCGGAGGAGGTCACGGCCGCGATCGCGAAGCGTCGCGCGGATCGAGCGGACGAGATCGTGAGCCGCCTCAACCCCGAGCAGCGCCGCGCCGTCACGACCCCCGACGGGCCGCTCCTGATCCTCGCAGGGGCCGGCTCCGGCAAGACGCGCGTCGTCGCCCACCGGATCGCCTACCTCATCGGCGTGAAGGCCGTCCAGCCCCGCCAGATCCTCGCGGTCACGTTCACGAACCGGGCCGCCGGCGAGCTGCGGGAGCGGATCGCCGCGCTGACCGGCGACGTCGGCAAGGACGTCGAGGCAGGCACGTTCCATGCCCTGTGCGCCCGCGTGCTCCGGCGCGACGGCGAGGCGATCGGGCTCGACCGCCGCTTCGTCATCTACGACACGGACGACCAGCAGCAGCTGATGAAGCGGATCCTGGCCGAGGAGGACCTGCCCGCAACCGGCGAGTTCCGGCCCGCCGCGATCCTGGGCGCCATCAGCCGGGCGAAGAACGAGATGCTCGACGAGACGTTCCTCGCCGAGCACGCCGTCAACCACCGCGAGCGCGTGATCGCCCGCCTGGCCGCCCGGTACCGCGACCGCCTGCGCGCCGCCAACGCCCTCGACTTCGACGACCTTCTCCTCCGCGCGGTGGACCTGTTCGAACAGGCGCCGCAGGTGCTGGCGGCCTGCCAGTCGCGCTGGCAGTACCTCCACGTGGACGAGTACCAGGACACGAACCGGCCGCAGTACCTGTGGGTCCGGGCCCTGGCCTCGGCGCATCGGAACCTGTGCGTGGTGGGGGACGACGACCAGTCGATCTACGGCTGGCGCGGAGCGAACGTCCAGAACATCCTCGACTTCGAGCGCGACTACCCCGAGGCGACCGTGGTCAAGCTGGAGCAGAACTACCGCTCGACCCAGCTGATCCTCGACGCGGCCCACGCCGTCGTGTCCCGCAACGAGCGCCGGACCGACAAGAAGCTGTGGACACGGAACCAGGGCGGCGTCCCGATCCAGCGCTTCGAGGCGTTCAACGAGGAGGAGGAGGCGGAGTGGATCGCCCGCCAGGTCGAGGGCCTGGTGGGGGCGACGGGCCGCGGGGCGTGGCTGACCCGCCGGGCGGACGACGACGAGTCGACCCGGTTCCGGGCCAGGGACGTCGCCGTGATGTACCGGATGAACGCCCAGTCCCGGGCGATCGAGGAGGCGTTCCTGCGCTACGGCATCCGCTACCAGCTGGTCGGCGGGACGCGGTTCTACCAGCGGCGCGAGGTCAAGGACGCCCTGGCGTACCTCCGGGTGCTGCGCTCGGACACGGACCTCGTCTCGTTCGAGCGGGTGATCAACGTGCCGGCCCGCGGGATCGGCGACAAGTCGGTGGAGGCCATGCGTCGCTGGGCGGTCGCCCACGGCGACGACCAGTGGGCGGCGGTCCAGGCGGCCGCGGCCGGCGAGGTCGAGGGGATCGGGCCGCGGATCCGGGGCTCGATCGGCGAGTTCGTGGCGCTCGTGCGGCGGCTGCGCAAGCGGATCGGGGTGCTGCCGCTGCCGGAGCTTCTGGACGAGGTGCTCGAGGCGTCCGGCTACCGGGCGATGCTCGCGGACGGCTCCGAGGAGGGCGAGGACC
>CAYJOH010000498.1:0-1982 GCA_964371685.1 uncultured Anaerolineaceae bacterium | reverse complement strand
GCGAACACCAGCACCGTCAGCGCGACCAGGGCCACGACCTGCGGCCACACCAGCAGGATGCTCTGGTCCAGCGTCAGCAGCGAGCGCGACTGTTCCTGGGCGCTCACGTACTGCCCGAGGTTGCCGAAGCCCAGGATCGTGTTCGCCTCCGGGTTCATCAGGGCGGTCACGACATCCTGGTACAGCGTCGCCGGCGAGATCCGCAGGAACAGCTGCTGGGCGGACGTCGAGGCGAAGAACGCGTTGGCGTCCGTGGTGTCGGGCGGGAACAGCGTGTTCGCGAGCAGCGGCAGCAGGAAGGCGCCGAACAGCGTCAGGCCGAGCCAGGTGCCGAAGCCCACCAGCGCCGCCGAGGCCGCGCCCCGGATGACGACCGAGAGCAGCACCGCGAACGCGAGCCAGAACCCGGCGTACAGGATCGTGGCCAGCAGCCAGGCGACGACCCGCGCCAGCTCCTCGGGCGTGGGGATGATCCCCAGCCGCACGATGCCCAGCGCCGTGATCAGCGTGACCAGCGCCGTGAGCATCAGCGCGATGACCGCGATGCCCGCCGCGAACTTGCCGTTGACCACGTCGTCACGGTGGATCGGCTGGGCGAGCAGGCGGGACAGCGTCCCCTGGCTGCGCTCGCTGTTGACGGCGTCGAAGCCGAAGGCGATGCCGACGAGGGGCACGAACAGCGCCGCGAACGCGATGGTCGTGATGCCGCCGACGTCCTGCGAGCCCCTCGCGAACAGCCACAGGAACAGCGCGGGCTGACCGGCCAGCTGGGGGGCGCTGTCGGTGATCGCGGTGGAGGTGAAGTACATGGGCACGATGGCGGCGATGCCAACCACCACGAGGAGCACGACGAACCGGACGCTCTCGAGGTGGTCCGCGAGCTCCTTGGCGGCGATCGTCCGCCAGCCGCCCGACGGGGCGCGCTCGGCGCGTCGGGCGCGCCGGCTCGCGCCGGCGTGGCGGGTCGTGTCAGCGGGCGCGGCCATCGATGCCCTCCGGGACGTAGCGTCGATACAGCTCGAGGAGGTCCGCGCCGCGCCGTCGCAGGTGGGTGAGCGACAGTCCCGCCCCGGCCAGTGCGGCGGCCAGCGGGGCGGCCACGTCCTCGGCCGCGTTCACGACGCGCAGGCGCTCGTCGCGCTCGTGCGGGGCCACGGAACGAACGCCCGGCACGGCCAGTGCCACCGCGTCGATCGCCTCCGGCCGGCCCTCGACCCCCACCTCGAGCTCCACCGTCCGTTCGGTGCCGTGGGCGAGCTCCTCCAGCGGCCCGGCGGCGACCAGCCGCCCGGCCGAGAAGAACCCGACCCGGTCGCACAGCGACTGGACCTGGCCCAGGATGTGGGACGAGAGCAGGACCGTGAGGTCGTGCTCGGCGACGAGCCGGCGGAGCAGCGCCAGCAGCTCCTCCACGCCGGCCGGGTCGATCGCGATCGTGGGCTCGTCGAGGATCAGCACGGACGGCCGCTTCACCAGCGCGTCCGCGATGCCCAGGCGCTGGCGCATGCCGCGGGAGTAGGTCTCGGCCCTCTTGTCGGCCGCCTCCTCGAGCCTCACCTCGTGGAGCAGCTCGTCGATCCACGCCTCGGCCTCGGAGCGGGGGATGCCGTTGAGCTTCGCCGTGTAGCGCAGGTTCTCGCGCCCGGTCATGCCGCCGTAGAAGCCCACGTTGTCGGGCAGGTAGCCCACCTTCCGCTTGACCGCCAGCGGCTCGCGCGTGGGGTCGAGGCCGACCACCCGCACGACCCCCTGGGTGGGCTCGGTGAGGCCCAGCAGCATCAGCACGGTGGTCGTCTTGCCGGCCCCGTTGGGGCCCAGCAGTCCGAACACCTCGCCACGGCGGATCGTGAGGTCCAGCGAGTCCACGGCGGCCAGCGCCCCGTACCGCTTCGTGAGCCGGCGGGCGACGATCACGGCATCCTCGGGGACGTCCGCGAGCAGCGAGGCGACGCTCACCCGGCGGCGGCGCGTGGCCTCGGCCC
>CAYJOH010000497.1:0-1987 GCA_964371685.1 uncultured Anaerolineaceae bacterium | reverse complement strand
AGCGCCACGGTCCGCCGCAGGAGTGACGCCGCCGCGGGGAGATCGCCGCGCGCGAACGCGCGCCGGCCCGCGTTGCCCAGCTTGGCCGCCGCGCGGGCCGCCAGGGTGCGGCCCTCGGCGTCCAGCGGGCCGAGCTCCGTCCGGTAGCGGTACGCCTGCTCCAGGTGGTAGCCGAGGATCTCCTCGAACTCCTCCTCGCGGCCGCGCTCCCGGTTGACCCGCTCCGCCCAGGTCACGAACCGCTCGTGCATCTGGGCGCGGGCCCGCTTGAGGAGGCTGCCGTACGTGGCGTCCCGGATCAGCAGGTTCCGGAAGCGGTACGCGACGTCCTCGGAGTCGGCGGTGCCCTCGCGCTGGAGCAGCTGCTTGCGGTCCAGCGCCGAGAGGCTGGCGGGCACCAGCGGGCGGACCACCTCGGGCACGAGCTCGGCGACGGCGGGTTGCGCGAACACGAGCCCGATGACCGAGGCGGGCTCGATCGTGGCCCGCTCCTCGCGCGACAGGTCGTCGAGACGCGCGGCCAGCAGCGCCTGGATCGTGGGCGGGACGGCCAGCGTGGACACGTCGTCGACGGGCACCCAGGCCCCCTCGGTCCGGCGGATGTGGCCCTTGTCCACGAGCATCGAGACGAGCTGCTCCGTGAACAGCGGGTTGCCCTCGGTCGCCGCGACGATGCGCGAGCGCACGGTCGCCGCCACCGGCGCGCCCAGCAGGCCCTCCACGAGGCGCTCCGTGTCGGTGTCCGCGAGGGCGGTGAGCTGGAGCCGCGACATGCGGTCCGCGGTGCTCCAGTCCGCCCGCTTGTCGAGCAGCCGCAGGCGAGCGGCGCACAGGATGAGGACCGGGGCATGGTCCGGCAGTGTCTCCACGAGGTGCTCCAGCAGCTCGAGGAACGTCGGCTCGGCGTAGTGGATGTCCTCGAACAGGACGAGCACGGGTCGCTGCGCGGCCAGCACCTCGAGGAACCGGCGGGCGGCCCAGAAGATCTCGGCGACCGGGTAGCGCGACGCCGACAGGCCGATGACGCTCGACACCCGGTCCAGGATCTCCTCAGCCTCGGGGCTGCCGGCTAGCAGGTCGGCGATCCGTCCGCGCGCGACGTCGGGGGCGTCGTCGGCCGCGATGCGCGCCGCGTCGCGGACGATCTCCACGACCGGCCAGAACGTGATCCCGTCGCCGTACGGCAGACAGCGGCCACGGACCACGACCGCCTCAGCCGCGACCTCGTCGTGCAGGTCGTCGAGCAGCCGGCTCTTGCCCACGCCGGCCTCGCCGACCAGCGTCACCAGCCGGCCGCCGCCCTCGGCGACGACCGCCCGGAAGGCGGCTCGGATCTGCGTCATCTCCCCGGCCCGCCCGATGAGCGGCGCTTGGCGGGCCAGGTGGGCGCCCGCGACGGTGGCGTCGCGGACCGCGAGCAGACGGTAGGCCGGCACGCGCTCGGCCTTGCCCTTGAGCTCAAGCGGCTCCACGGACTCCACGTCCACGTGGGCGCGCACGAGGTCGTACGTCGTCTCGCCGATCAGGATCTCGTTGGCGGGCGCGGCCTGCTCGAGGCGGGCCGCGACGTTGACGGTGTCGCCCGTGGCCAGCTGCTGGTTGGCGGACGGGTCGGTGTTGGCGACGACCTCGCCGGTGTTGACGCCGGTCCGGTTGGCCAGCTCCACGCCATAGAAGGGGAGGAAGTCGGCGTTGAGGCGGCTCAGCTCCTGCTGCATGCCGTGGGCGGCGCGCACCGCCCGCAGCGCGTCGTCCTCGTGCGCCTTGGGGATCCCGAACACGGCCATGATCGCGTCGCCGATGTACTTCTCGATCGTGCCGCCGTGGCGCTCGATCTGGGCCGCCATCGCGGTGAAGTACGTCCGCTTGATCTCGGACATCGCCTCCTGGTCGATCCGCTCCGTGAGCGCGGTCGAGCCCTTGAGGTCCACGAAGATGAACGTGGCCGGCTTGCGGACCTCGGCGGAGGGCAGGATCGCCGGGGGCG
>CAYJOH010000496.1:0-1989 GCA_964371685.1 uncultured Anaerolineaceae bacterium | reverse complement strand
GGCCCGGCGCCGCTCGGCGGGATCACCCGCATCGACGTGGTGCTCGCCGCGGGGGCGGACGTGAAGACCGTGACCGCGGGCATCGAGGCGGCGCTGACCACCGAGCCGTACGTGCTGTCCGCGCCCCGGGACGTGGCCGCCACGCTCCGCGCGTCGAGCGCCGACGTGCGCGCGATGATGGCGCTGCTGGCCGCGATCACGCTGTTCGCGGCCGCGTTCCTGATCCTCAACACGCTCGCGATGACCGTCGTCGAGCGGATCCGGGAGCTGGGGCTCCTGCGGGCCGCGGGGGCCGGGCGCGGGCAGGTCGTCCGCGTCGTGGTGACGCAGGCCGTCGTGCTCGGCACGGCCGGCTCGGTGGTCGGGCTCGCCCTGGGCGGGCTGCTGGCCGGCTTCGTGGCGGGGTGGCTGCGGGCGTCGGGCAGCGTGGCCATCGAGGCGCCCGTGCTCACGCCCGAGGTGCTGGCCGCCGGGTTCCTCGGCGGGCTGGTCGTGACGATCGTCGCCGCGCTCGAGCCGGCCCGCCGGGCGGCGGGCGTGAGCCCGGTGGCGGGGCTGCGCACCCGGGCGGATCCTACCGCCGCCGGCCGGGCGCGAACGCGATGGCTGGTCGCCGTGATCGCGGTCGTGGGCGTGCTGGCCGTCGTCCTCCTGCCGGGCGCGTCGGCGACGCCGTCGGCCATCGCGCGGACCGCGGCCGTCTACGTCGTGCTCCTGGCCGCCGTGCTGCTGACCCCGGTCCTGCTGGGACCGCTGGGTCGCGTGGCCGGGCTCCCGTTCGGGCTCGCCCTGCGCCTCGAGGAGCGGCTGGCCCGGGCGGCGATCGCGCGCGACCGGGGGCGGACGACGCTCACCGTCGGCGCGCTCGTCGTCGGGCTCGCGATGGTCGTGGCGCTGGGTGCCGTGGCCGCCAACGCGCGCGTGGCCGCGACCGCCTGGCTGGCCGACGTCGTGCCGGGGGACGAGATCCTGACCGCGATCGCGCCCGCACCCGTGGGCGAGGGTGGCGTGGACGAGGAGCTGGCGACCATCGACGGCGTGCGGCTCGCCTCGCCGGTCGCGACGTTCGACCTCGCGTTCCGGGGGACCCGCCTCGAGGCGGTGGCGATCCGGGGCGCCGACTTCGAGGCCGACGGCCGCCTCTCGTTCACCGCCGGAGATCGCGCGGCCGCCCTCGCCGCCGTGGATGCCGGCGGGTCCGTCATCGTCCCGCGGTCCCGGGCCCAGCGGCTCGGTGTCGGGCTGGGAGACGTGCTGGCGGTCGCGACCGCGGACGGCCTGCTCGAGCTCCGGGTCGCCGGGGTGGTGGAGCGCTCGTTCCCCGGTCGCACGGGCGAGGCCGTGCTCGTCGGCTGGGGCGACGCGCTGGACCGGCTGGGCGTGCAGGGCGCGGACGCGATCGCGATCCGGTACCAGCCGGGCGCCGGCCCGGGCGCGCGGGACGCGGTGCGTGCGTTCGCCGCCGAGCGCGCGCTCACCGTGGCGCCGATCTCGAGCGTCGAGGGTGCCCTGGGCGACGCCCTCGATCGCGTGTTCGGCCTGCTCGACCTGCTGGCCCTGGCGGCCGTCGTGATCGCGGCGCTGGGCATCGTCAACACGCTCTCGATGGACACCTGGGAGCGCGTCCGGGAGCTGGGCATGCTCCGGGCCGTGGGCATGAGCCGCCGCCAGGTCTGGCGCAGCGTGCTCGTGGAGGCCGGCATCCTGGGCGCGATCGGCGGCGTGGTCGGGTCGGTGGCCGGTGTCGTCGTGGGGGTGCTGCTGATCGCCACGGCCGGCGGGCGCCTCGAGGCCGGGATCCGGCTGCCGGTGGAATCGATCGCGTTCGCGATCGTGCTGGCCGTGGCGCTGGCGATGCTGGCCGCCGCGCAGCCCGCGCGGATCGCCGGCGCGCGATCGATCGTGAGCGCCGTCCGCGGGGAGTAGCCCGGGGGTGGCCCCGGGCTCGCGGCCGCAATCTGACCGCTGGTCCTGGACCCGGCCGGTTGC
>CAYJOH010000495.1:0-1999 GCA_964371685.1 uncultured Anaerolineaceae bacterium | reverse complement strand
GCCCGACTCGGTGAGGGCCCGATGGCTGACGAGCAGCGCGTGATGGTCGTGCGCCCACAGCGCCACGCGGCGTCGCGGCGCAGCGAGCTCGAGGTCGTCCGCCGTCGGCCAGCGGCCGAACCGGTCGGCGTCCCAGCCGGCGCCGACGATCCAGGCGTCGGGGTCGGCGAGGGTCGCGGTCGCGGCCGCTGTCCGGACCCGGGATTGGGCCTCGCCGATCGTCGCGGCGTCGTGGAGGTCGACCCTCGCCCGGGCGAGCGCGGCCTCGACCAGGTGCAGGTGAGCGTCCGTCAGCCCCGGCAGGGCGACCTCGTCCGGGGCCAGGCGCAGCCGGCGGGTCGCGGGACCGGCGAGCGCGGCCAGGTCGGCGAGCAACCCCACCGCGATCACACGTCCGCGGGCGATCGCCACGGCCTCGACCCACGCCGGACCCCCGGACCCGGCGAGCGAGGCGATCCGGCCCTCCACGAGGAGCTCCGCCCGGCCGGGGTCCGCCATCAGCGGTCGGCCGCCATCAGCGGTCGGCCGGGCCGTCCACGACGGGAACGCCGGCGTCGAGCGAGTCGCCTGCATCGTCGTCGGGCGAGTCGCGTGCGTCGCCGTCGGCGGCGTGGGCGGCGTCGCGCGCCTGCTCGTGGGCGCGACCCGCGCGGCGATCCTCCTCCGCATCGAGCTCGGTCACGGTCGCGATGGCGACCGGGTCGAAGCCCGCCGCCGTCTCCAGCCCCGTCGCGTGGGCGCGCGCCTCGGCGGGCTTGAGCGGGCCGCGGGTGAAGATCGAGAGCAGGCCGGAGATCGTGATCGCCGCGGCCACCACGATCAGGACGTTGGTCGTGCCCGCGAGGTCGGACACCGGCGCCACCACGATGATCGGCGCGAAGCTGGCCACGGACACCAGCATGTTGAGGACGCCGAACACGCGCCCCCGGACGTCCTGCGGGATGTCCTCCTGGAGCTGGGTCTGCGACGGGATGGCGACGAACGCGTAGGCGACGCCGGCCAGCAGCGCGATCGCCACCACGACCGCGAGCAGCGACGTGATGCCGGCCAGCGACACCAGGCCGGTCGCGTCCTCGGCGCCCTGCAGGAATCGCGACAGCGGCCCGGCGGCGGACAGCAGGGCGAGCAGGACGCCGAGCGAAACGAGCCCGCCCTCGATGATCCGCCGGCGCGGGAGGAGATGCCCGAACGAGTTGAGGATGAGGATCCCGGTCACGATGCCGAAGCCCAGCGGCAGGACGACCACCGCGAAGTCCTTGGGCTCGAGCCCGAGCGAATCGGTCGCGAAGTCCGGGCCCAGCACGCCCAGGACCCCGACCAGCGAAGCGGCGATCCCGAGGTACACCAGCGACCAGCCGATCCGCGGGTTGGTGCGGATGAACTCGATGCCCTCGCGCAGCTGCGCGAACGTGGAGCCCATCGCGTGCTCCGCGTCGCCGACGACGCTCCGGCCGGCGGCATCTCCCTCGGCGCCGTTGGGCGGCGATGGCGGCAGCGTCCAGCAGAACCCGGCGGCGACCAGGTAGCAGGCCGCGACGATCAGGATCAGGGCCGGCGCGCCCGCGATCGTCACCAGGATCGGGCCGAGCAGCGCGAAGCCCAGGGCGAACGCGGCGTTGAGGGTCAGCGTGAACACGCCGTTGGCCGCCAGCAGCTGCTTGCGTGGCACCAGCTGCGGGATCATCGCCGCCTCGGCGGGGCCGAAGAACACGGTGATCGTGGACACGATCACGTTGAGGATCAGGATCGCCGGCAGGAAGTTGCCGGCCAGGAACGTGAGCACGAACGCGCCGGCCCGCAGCAGGTTGGTGACGATCAGGATCGTCCGCCGGTCGACCCGGTCCACGTACACGCCCGCCAGCGCCGAGAACAGCACGGCCGGCACGAGGAACGTGAGGATCAGCAGGCCGACCGCGGTGTTCGAGGACGTGGCCTCGAGGATGATCACGGTCAGCCCGAAGATGACCATGTTGCCGCCGATCTGCGTGAACGCCTGGCT
>CAYJOH010000494.1:0-2006 GCA_964371685.1 uncultured Anaerolineaceae bacterium | reverse complement strand
TCCCCCAGGTCGGACGCGCGCGCGGGCTCGGCCGGCACCCGGTCGACGGATGCGGGGGGCCCGGGCACGCGGCCGGGCGGGCCCGGCGAGGGACACGCCGAGGCCGGCGAGGGACACGCCGAGCGGCACGGCCGCGGCGCGTTCCGGACGGCCACGCCGGGCTCCACCACGTACGACGAAGCCGCCGAGGCGCCGCTCGACCCCGAGTGGGACGGCGGGGCCTGGTACGGACCCTCGTCCGGCACGTACTGGACGCTCAACCCGCGCGAGTACGCGGATCCCCGCAAGCACGGCCCCGACTACCTCGCCCGCGCCCGGCGCGCATCGCGGGCGGCCGACGCGCCGGAGGACCCGGACGCGGACGCGGATCCGTTGCCGGGAACGGCACCGCCGCCCGGTGCGGCGCGGGCTCCCGAGCCGGGTGCGGAGACGGGGGCGACCGGCGACCCCGGCCGCTGGCACTGGAGCGGCGCCGGCCGGACCACGACCGGCGGCGGCGACGCGGACTGGGGGACGCGGGCCTGGACCTACGATCCGGCCGACCCCGTGGCCGCCGCCTGGTCGCCGGGGACGACGGGCCGGCGACGACCGCCGCGCTCCCACGACGAGGCGCAGGGGGAGCCGCTGCCGGACCTCGAGGCCCTCGCCCGTCGCGCCGCCCCGCGCAGCCTGCTCGCGCTCGCCCGACGCCCGGGCCCGCGCTGGCGCCTCCTGGTCGCGCTGATCGCCTGGCCTCCGGCGGGCTACGCGGTGGGCACGCTGCTCTCGTCGCTCACCGGCTGCGCGACGTTCTCCGCCGCGTGCCCGGAGCCGGCGCCCCTGCTGCCGCTGGCCGTGCAGCCGGTCGTGCTCGCCGCGCTCCTCCTCGCGCCCCCGGCGGCCGCCGCCGGGGCGTTCGCGGCGCTGGTGGCGCTCGCGGTGGCGATCCCCCTCGCGGCCGTGCTGTCCGTCGGTTCGCTGCCCGAGCAGCAGGCCGGGGCGGGCGTGCTGGGCACCCTCGTCGCGATCGCGTACCTCGTCGCGCTCGGCGCCGGCATCGTCGCCCTGTGGCGCGACGGCCCCGGGGCGGCCGACCCGTCGCCGTAGACTGGCGGCATGCAGCGTCGCCACGATCCCGCGGACATCTCCGCCGCCGCCCAGGAGTACCTCCTCGCGCTGCGGGTGATGGGCTCGGACGGCCGCGTCGCGACCACGACCCAGATCGGGCGTCACGTTGGGGTCACCACCCAGGCCGCGAGCGAGATGTGCCGCCGCCTCGCCGCGGACGGCCTGGTGGAGACGACCGGCGGCCGCGGCCTCGTCCTGACCACCGCCGGCCGGACCGCGGCCGACGCGATCTTCCGGCGTCATGCCCTCCTCGAGTGGCTGCTGACCGCCGTCGTGGGGCTCTCGTGGGCCGAGAGCGACGTCGAGGCGATGCGCCTCCAGGGCGCCCTCTCGCCACGCGTGGAGGTCAAGCTGGACGAGCTGCTGGGACACCCGCAGACGTGCCCGCACGGGAACCCGATCGACCTCGAGACCGCCCACCGCCGGCCGGCCGGGACGCCGCTGTCCGAGATGGAGTCGGGGTCGAAGGCGACGGTCCTGCGGATCACCGAGGAGGCCGAGGAGGACGCAGGCCTGCTGTCCTATCTCGAGGCCCGCGCGCTCACGCCGGGCGCCCACGTGACGGTGCTCGCCCGGTCGGAGTCGCTGGACTCGCTCACCCTGGACGGGCCTCGCGGCCGCGCGACGCTGGGGCTGCGGCCCGCCGCGCTCATCCGCGTGCTGCCGGGCGAGGCGGACCCGGCGCTGTTCCACCGGGTTCCGGGGCCGCTCGGCACCTGACCGCGCACGCAGGCCTGCTCGGCGCCTGACGGCGCCCCGGACCCGTCGTACGCCTGCCCCACGCCGGGCCCCGCCCGGCCTCACCCTACAATCGGGCCATGTCCGCCGACATCCGCGTGCGCATCGCGCCCAGCCCGACGGGGCCCCTCCACATCGGCACGGCGCGCACGGCCCTGTTC
>CAYJOH010000493.1:0-2007 GCA_964371685.1 uncultured Anaerolineaceae bacterium | reverse complement strand
ACAGCGCGTCGTCGGCGCCGCGGAACCGGAGGCCCACGCCGGACGGGACGCACAGCTCGATCGCGCCCAGGTTGGCCGACACGCTCCCGGTCACCGACGCGGCCGGCAGCGACAGCCCCACCGATCCGGCATTGACCGAGGCGTTGAGGCTGCGGAGGGCCTGCGCGCCGGACAGGTCCAGGCGGGCGTCGCCGGCGTTGACCGAGACGTTGACGTCGGACACGTGGGCGCCGGCCAGGTCCACGCGCGCGGACCCGGCATTCACCGACAGCTCCAGCTCGAGCAACGGATCCGTGGGCAGCGTCACCTGCCAGCGCTGGCCACCGCGCAGGAAGCCCATCCCGGAGCGCTCCGGCGCCTGGACGCGGAGCCGATCGGCGGACACGCTGACGTCCGGCCCCTCGCCGTCCTCGTCGCTGCCGGCGAGCGTCCAGCCGGAGCCGGACGCCGGCGAGACCGTCACCTCGCCGCAGCTGAGCTCGAGGTCCACGCTCGCCTCCGAGCCGAACGTGCCGGTCCGTGTCTCGAACGGCGTCCCTGCGCCCGATCCCACGCCGATCCCGCAGCCCGAGAACGGGCCGGAGATCCCGGTCGCGAGGAGGCTCCCGCCCAGCAGGCCGAACGTGATCGCCACCACGAGCCCACCGACCGCGGCGAGCTTCGTCCGCTGCAGCATGAGCCCGAGGCCGATGCCGATCAGGATCAGCGGCCACAGCTCCCAGGCCCGGCGGACGGTGGCCTCGTCGAGGTAGCCGCCGCGCACGGCGAGCGGCACCGCGCCCAGGACGATGAGGAACACCCCCCAGCCCAGCAGGCCACGATCGATGCGCATCCGAACCTCCCCTTGGCCGCCCTCCGCGGCCGGGCCCATCTTCGCCGATACGGGCGTCGGGGAACAGTCCGCTAGGCCCGATCGGAGCCCGTCGGGCGGCCCGACCGGCGCGGGACCTCGCACGGTCCGCCGACCCGCTGCCGCCCTCCGGCGGCGGATTCGCTAGCCTTGGCGCGGGCCTGGTCGCCGTCCGCCGCCGGTCACGGGAGGTTGCATGCGCCTGAGCGAGTTCGCCGCATCGTCGAAGAGCGAGGCCGCCGTCGCGCCCAGGGTCCTCGAGGTCCTCAAGCCGGTGCTCGTCGCCTTCGGGGCCGGCGAGGACCCGGAGGGCTGGCTGGCCTGGGGCGAGGAGCCGGATTCTCGATGGACCTTCCTGGCCCCCACGCCCGCCGGCCTGCTCACCGTCCACGTCCGGGTCAACATCCCGGGTGAGGGCCCGCGCGCCAGCGCGAAGGTCGGCCGGTGGGCCCGGCTCCAGGTCGGCGAGCTGGGCATCGAGACGACCCCCGGCGGGCACCGGGTGGTGTCGTTCCAGCTCGAGGGCCAGTTCCTGCGCGGCGGCGACACGGACGCCGACGCGATCGCGGCGTTCGCCCTGCGGGTGTTCGACGCGATGGACGGGCGGCCGTCGCCGGCGCGCCCCGGGTGACGCGGGGCCGGCGCATCGACGCCGTGCTGTTCGACCTCGACGGGGTCCTCGTGGACACCGAGCCGTGGTGGGACGAGGTGCGGATCGCGTTCGCCGCCGAGCGCGGGCGCGCGTGGGGCCCCGACGACCAGCGCGCGGTGATGGGCGCCAACTCGCCGGGCTGGGCGCGGATCATGCGCGAGCGCCTGGACCTCCGGGACATGGACGAGGACGAGATCCAGTCGGCCATCGTGGACGGCGTGCTGGCCCGCTACCGCGACCGGGAGCCGCCGCGGGTCCCCGGCGCCCCCGAGGCCCTGCGGCGGATCGCCGCGACCCTGCCGGTGGCGATCGCCTCGTCCTCGCACCCGGCGGTGATCCGGGCGGCGGTCGATGCCCTGGGCCTGCGCGAGGTCCTGGGCGCGGTCGTGTCCTCGGACGAGGTCGAGCACGGCAAGCCGGCCCCGGACGTGTACCTGCTGGCCGCCCGCCGGCTCGGCCTGGCGCCGGCGCGCTGCCTGGTCGTGGAGGGCTCGCACAACGGCGT
>CAYJOH010000492.1:0-2013 GCA_964371685.1 uncultured Anaerolineaceae bacterium | reverse complement strand
TACGACACGCTGCTCAACACGGACCTCCGCCGCGAGGGGCAGCAGCTCGCCCGCTTCCTGCACCTGGTCGCCGAGCACAAGCACAGGATCGGCTTCGAGGGCACGCTGCTCATCGAGCCCAAGCCGCAGGAACCGACCAAGCACCAGTACGACTACGACAGCCAGACGGTCCACGGGTTCCTGGCCCGCAACGGCCTCGACGGCGAGTACAAGCTCAACATCGAGGCCAACCACGCGACCCTGGCCGGGCACAGCTTCCACCACGAGGTGGCCTACGCGGTCGCGAACGGGGTCTTCGGCAGCGTCGACGCCAACCGGGGCGACCCGCAGAACGGCTGGGACACGGACCAGTTCCCGAACTCGGTCGAGGACCTGGCGCTGCCGCTGTACGAGATCCTGCGCAGCGGCGGGTTCACGACCGGCGGCTTCAACTTCGACGCCAAGCTGCGACGCCAGAGCACGGACCGCACGGACCTGTTCCACGCCCACATCGGGGGCATCGACACGCTCGCCCAGGCGCTGCTGGTCGCCGCCGCGATGGTCGAGGACGGCGCGCTCGCGCGGCGTGTCGAAGAGCGCTACGCAGGCTGGTCGGGCGCGCTGGGGACCGCGATCCTCGACGGCACGGAGACGCTCGAGTCGCTCGAGGCGAAGGTGGCCGCCGGGCAGCTCGACCCGCACCCGGTCTCGGGCCACCAGGAGCTGCTGGAGAACACCGTCAACCAGGCGATCTGGTCCACCGGCCGCTGACCCCGATGGGGCACGTCATCGGGATCGACGCGTCCACGACCGCGACCAAGGCCGTCTTGGTCGACGAGACGGGGGCGGTCGCCGGGATCGCCGCGGCGGAGTACGGGTTCGACCAGCCACACCCGCTGTGGAGCGAGCAGGACCCGCGCCTGTGGTGGGACGGGGCCGTGGCGGCCATCCGCGAGGTGCTGCGTACGACGGGGACGGACCCCGCGAGCGTGGTCGCGATCGGGTTGACCGGCCAGATGCACGGCCTCGTCCTGCTCGATGCGGCCGGCGAGGTCCTGCGGCCCGCGATCCTGTGGAACGACCAGCGCACCGGCGCCGAGTGCGACGCGATCCGGGCGGCGCTCGGGCCGCGGCGGCTGGTGGAGGTCACCGGCAACGACGCGCTCACCGGGTTCACCGCCCCCAAGCTCGTCTGGGTCCGGGACCACGAGCCGGAGGTCTGGCGCCGGGTCGCGCACGTGCTGTTGCCCAAGGACTACGTGCGCCTCCGGCTGACCGGCGACTACGCGATGGACAAGGCGGACGGCGCCGGCACGCTCCTGTTCGAGCTGGCGGCTCGCGACTGGTCGCCGGAGGTGCTCGCGGCCCTGCGCATCGACCCCCGCTGGATGCCGCCGACCTTCGAGGGCCCGGAGGTCACGGGCGGGGTGTCCGCGGCCGCTTCCGCGGCGACCGGGCTGCGCGCCGGGACGCCGGTGGTGGCCGGGGGCGGGGACCAGGCCGCCAACGCCGTCGGGGTCGGGGCCGTAGTGGCGGGGCGGATGGCGCTCTCGCTCGGGACCTCGGGCGTGGTGTTCGCGACCACCGACCGGCCGCTGTTCGATCCGGCCGGCCGGGTCCACGCGTTCTGCCATGCGGTGCCGGGGCGCTGGCACATGATGTCCGTGATGCTCTCGGCCGCCGGGAGCCTGCGCTGGTTCCGCGACACGGTGGCGCCGGGCGTCGCGTTCGGCGACCTCGCCGCCGCGGCGGCCGAGGCCCCGGCCGGCAGCGACGGACTGCTGTTCCTGCCCTACCTGTCCGGCGAGCGCAGCCCGCACCCGGATCCGCTTGCCCGCGGCGCGTTCGTGGGGCTCACCCTCGCCCACGACCGGCGCCATCTGACCCGCGCCGTGATGGAGGGCGTGGCCTACGGGCTGCGTGACGGCCTCGACCTCATGGTCGCGGCCGGGATGCCGGCCCCGGACCAGATCCGGGCGTCGGGGGGCGGCACCGCGAGCCCCCTGTGGCGCCAGATCCTGGCCGACGTGCTGG
>CAYJOH010000491.1:0-2027 GCA_964371685.1 uncultured Anaerolineaceae bacterium | reverse complement strand
CGGCGCCGCCGGCAACGCGACGCTGGCCGAGGCGGCGGTGCTCGAGGCCGGCGGGCTGACGGTCGCCGAGGCCGCGGCCCGTGCCGGGACGCCCGCCCGCGTGGATCCCGCCACGCTCCGGATCGCGATCGCCGGCCACCTCGTGTACGACGGGGCGCAGGGCGGGCCGGTCGCGGTCGACAAGGCCGCGGCGCGCGAGGCGATGGGCGGCGACGAGGTCCTGGTCCGCCTCGACCTCGGCCTCGGTGACGGCACCGGCGAGGCCTTCGGCTGCGACCTCACGGAGCAGTACGTGAGAGAGAACAGCGAGTACACGACGTGAGCGAGGTGGTCGTCGTCAAGCTGGGGGGCACCACGCTCGCGGAGCAGCGGCAGGTCCTCGCCGAGGTCGCGGTCGTCGCCCGCAAGCGGCCGGTCGTGCTGGTCCACGGCGGCGGCAAGCGGATGACCGAGTGGCTCGAGCGGCTCGGCGTCCCGACGCGCTTCGAGGGCGGCCTGCGCGTGACCGATCCCGCCGCGCTCGAGGTGGCCGCCGCGGTCCTGCGGGGCGTCGTCAACAGCGAGCTGGTCGCGGCGCTGCGGGACGTGGGCTGCGACGCGGTCGGCCTGTCCGGCGTGGACGGCGGCCTCCTGATCGGGCAGCGGATCCCGGACGTTGGACTCGTGGCGACGGTCACCGGCGTGCGCCGCGACCTGCTCGATTCGCTGCTGGTCTCCGGCCAGGTGCCGGTGGTGGCGCCGCTCGCGCGCGACGAGGAGGGCGTGGTCTGCAACGTGAACGCCGACGACGCGGCCGCCGGCATCGCCGCCGGGCTCGGCGCGCGCCAGCTGGTGCTGATGACCGATGTCGACGGCGTCCGGGATGCCTCGGGCCATCGGCTGGACTCGATCACCCCGGATGAGGCCGAGGCCCTGATCGCCGAGGGCACGATCAGCGGCGGCATGGTGCCCAAGGTCCGTGCCGCGCTGGCGGCGCTCGCCTGGGAGGGGGCGGAGGCGATCATCGCGGACGCCGCGGCCCCGGACGCCCTGGTGCGCGCGCTGGACGATCCCTCGTTCGGCACCCGGGTCTCCGCGCACGCCCACGCCGGGGCGGCCTGACCGATGCTCGCCAAGCGTGACCGTCACGCGGCCATCCGCCGGGTCGTGTCCGGGCGCCCCATCGGCAGCCAGGGCGAGCTGGTCTCGGCGCTGGCCTCGCTCGGCTTCGAGGTCACCCAGGCGACCGTGAGCCGCGACATCGCCGAGCTCGGGCTGGCCAAGGTCATGCGCGGCGAGCACTCGGTGTACGTCAACCCCGAGGACCTCGGGCCGGTGGCCCGTCCCCCGTCCGACGAGCGGCTCCGCCGCATCCTCGCGGACATCCCGGTCACGATCGGCCGGAGCGGGCTGATCCTCGTCCTCACCGGGCAGCCCGGCACGGCCAACGTGATCGCGCAGGCGATCGACGAATCCACCCTGGCCGACCAGGTCGGCACGGTCGCCGGCGACAACACCCTCATCGTCCTGTTCCCCGACGAGCCCGCCCTGGATCGGTGGCTCGACCGGTTCCACGCGATTCAGGCGCCGGCCGAGCCGGCGGCCCTCATGGAGGCCCGATCCCGATGAACAAGGTCGTGCTCGCCTACTCCGGCGGCCTCGATACCTCCGTCGCCGTCGCCTGGCTGCGCGAGCAGTACGGCGCCGAGGTCGTCACGCTGACCGTCGACCTCGGTGGTGGCTCGATCAGGGAGGGCGTCGAGCGGCGCGCCATGGCCGCCGGCGCGTCGAAGGCGTACGTCGTGGACGCGCGCGAGACGTTCATCAGCCAGTACGTCTGGCGCGCCCTCCAGGCCAACGCCGTCTACCAGGGCGCGTACCCGCTGGCCACGGCCCTCGCCCGGCCGCTGCTCGCCCAGCTGCTGGTCGAGGTGGCCCAGAAGGAGGGCGCCGACGCGGTCGCCCACGGGTGCACCGGCAAGGGCAACGACCAGGTGCGCTTTGAACTGGCGGTGCGCTCGATTGCGCCCGAGCTCAAGATCATCGCG
>CAYJOH010000490.1:0-2029 GCA_964371685.1 uncultured Anaerolineaceae bacterium | reverse complement strand
GCTGCCGCCGGTCGGCCGGCCCGGCAAGATCGTCGCCGTGGGTCGGAACTACCGGGAGCATGCGGCCGAGGAGGGAGCCGCGCCGCCCGAGGCGCCGCTGCTGTTCGCGAAGCTGCCCAGCGCCCTCGTCGGCGACCGCGCGACCATCGGCTGGTCGGCGGCGCTGACCACGCAGGTGGACTACGAGGCGGAGCTGGCGGTCGTCATCGGCCGGACGGCACGTGACGTCACCGTCGAGCACGCGCTCGACCATGTGCTCGGCTACAGCTGCCTCAACGACGTGTCGGCTCGTGACCTGCAGGTCCGGGACGGACAATGGACCCGTGCGAAGAGCCTCGACAGCTTCTGCCCCATGGGACCCTGGGTGGTGACCGCGGACGAGATCCCGGATGCCGGCGCGCTGCGCGTTCGCTGCCGGGTCAACGGCGAGGTCCGCCAGGACGCGCCGACGGCGGCCCTCGTCCACGGCGTCGCCGAGCTTGTTGCGTACTGCTCACAGTCGTTCACCCTGGAGCCCGGCGACATCATCGCGACCGGCACGCCGGGCGGGGTCGGGGCGTTCCGCGATCCACCGGTGTTCCTGCAGGATGGCGATCTCGTCGAGGTGGAGATCGACCGCATCGGGACGCTCAGGAACCGCTGCCGCGTGGTGGCGTGAGCGTGCCCGGAGCCACCCGCCGCGTCCGGCTCGCCTTCGGCAGCGAGGGCCTGGTCATCGACGTGCCGTCCGACGCGACCGTGGTCACGCCCGCCCACCAGCCCGCCGTGCCGGACGAGGTCGCGGCGGTCCGGGCCGCGCTCGAGCGGCCGGTGGCCGGTCGCCCGCTGCGCGATCTCGTCCCGCGGGGAGCCCGCGTGGCGATCTCCGTGTGCGACGCGACGCGGCCGCAGCCGAGGAAGCCCATGCTCGCGGCGATCGCACAGGTGCTGGCCGGGATCGTCCGGCCCGAGGACGTGGTCGTGCTCATCGCGACCGGCACCCACGTGGTGAGCACCGAGGAGCAGCGTCGCGAGATGCTCGGCGACGAGGTCCTGGGGCAATGGCGGGTCGCGGACCACGACGCACGCGATGCCGCGTCGCTCCGGGACGTCGGCACGGTCAACGGGGTGCCGGTGCTCCTGAACCGCGAGTGGGTCGAGGCGGACGTCCGGATCACCACCGGCTTCGTCGAGCCGCACTTCTTCGCGGGCTTCAGCGGCGGCACGAACATGGTGGCACCGGGCCTGGCCGGCCTCGCGACGGTACTCGAGCTGCACAGCCCCGCGCGGATCGCCGACCCTCGGGCGACCTTCGCGGTCGTCGAGGGAAACCCGGTCCACGACGCGGTGCGGGCCGTCGCCGCGGCCACCGGCGTGACGTTCGCGGTCGACGTGCTGATCGACGACCGGCAGCGGATCACCCATGCGTTCGGGGGCCCGGTCCTCGAGATGCATGCGGCCGCCTGTCGGACGGCGCGCGAGGTGGCCATGCAGCCGGTCCGGGGACCGTTCGAGATCGTGATCACGACCAACAGCGGCTACCCGCTCGACCGCAACCTCTACCAGGCCGTCAAGGGAATGGCCGCGGCGGGCACCGTCGTCGCCCACGGCGGCACGATCATCTGCGCGGCCGAATGCCGCGACGGCCTGCCGGACGACAGCCCATACGCCCGGCTGCTCGCCAGCGCCACATCGATCGAGGCGGTTTCCGGAAACCTGGTCGAGGCCGGCCGCACCATCCCGGACGGCTGGCAGGTCCAGGTCCAGGCCCGGGTGCAGGCACGGGCGCGTGTCCTCCTGTACTCGCGGCTGCCCGCCTCCGCCGTCCGTGCCGCGCACCTCGAACCCATCGACGACGTGAGCGCGACGCTGGCGGGGCTCCTCGAGCGGCGGCCCGATGCCCGGGTCTGCGTCCTGCCCGAGGGCCCGCAGACGATCCCGTACCTCGATCCATCCTGAGCCCCACCCGCGCGCCGGCGGTCGGGTGTCCGCGTCGTCGCCGTGCCGTACCTGACAGCAATCGGCAGGTACGCCGCGTATCGTCTCGGAT
>CAYJOH010000489.1:0-2035 GCA_964371685.1 uncultured Anaerolineaceae bacterium | reverse complement strand
TGCGAGCGCCCTGCCATTTCCGGGGCGTTCTGGCCAAGGTGGCTGATCTCCGTTCCGTGAGTGCGTGATCGAAACAAGGCGCGCGCGAGCGTGGGCTGCCCGAGGCGCGACGGCGAATGGTAGCAGAGGCAAACCGAACCGACCAGCGCCCGTGTGGCCCGCACCGGGGAGCGCGGTCGTCGTCATACTGCCCGACCATGGACACCGCCGACCCCGTCGCCCGCCTGTATCCCGACTGGCCGCAGCACGCGGCCCGGATCTCGGACGCGATCCGGGGACTGACCACGGGGCAGCTGGCCCGGCGGGCCTCGCCCGAGCACTCACCGATCTGGGCGCTGGCGGCGCATACGGCCGGGGCACGTGTCTACTGGCTGTGCGGCGTGTTCGGCGAGCCGGGTGCCGACGCCACGCCGTTCGCGGACCCACTCGCGGAGCTCGGCTGGGAGGACGACGAGTCGCAGCCGCGGACAGCCGAGGAGGTCGCCTGGGCGCTCGAGTCGTCGTGGGCGGTCGTCGCCGGCTGCCTCGACCGCTGGACGATCGCGTCGCTCGAGGCGACGGCCGAGCGGCGATGGCGCGACGTCGTCCAGGTCCATACCCGGGCCTCGATCCTCAACCGGCTGTTCACGCACGACGCCTACCACGCGGGCGAGATCTCGCAGCTGCTGGGCGTCCACGGGACGCCGGCGATCGACCTCTGGCGCCGCGCCGCACCCCAGACCTGACCCGTCGAGCGGACCGTCCGCTGACGGCCGGTCGCGCAGACCCTGCCGACGGCTCCGCCTGACCGCCGCGCCAGCCCCGGCACGCCGCCGCGAGCTCCGGCGTCGACCCCGCCACTGGCAGAATCGTGCCGTGGACACACCTCCCTCCGTCGTCGCCCCTCAATCACCCGCCGGCCCGGCGGATCGCGGCGGGCGGCTGCCGGCCGGCATCGTCGGCGCGCTCACCCTGGTCGCCATCGGCTGGACCGGGCTGGTCGTCCCGTCGCTGATCCGCTCGATCAAGTCGACATTCGCCCAGGACGACCTCGGGATCGGCCTCGTCTACCTGCTCTGGGCGATCGCGTACGCCGCCGGGTCGTTTGGCGGCGGCGCGCTCACCGAGCGCGTCGGGCGACGGCCCGTCCTGGGGGCGGCCACGCTGGTCCACGGCGTGGGGGTGGCCGGCCTTGGCGTGGCCGGCATGGGCCTCGCCCCGTCCTGGATCCTGTTCATGGTGGCTGCGCTGGTCGCCGGCGGGGCGGCCGGATTCCTCGACGGTGGCGCCAACGGCCTGGTCCTCGATGTCTACCGCGACGGTCGCGGCCGGGCGATGAACCTGCTGCACATGGCCTTCAGCGTCGGGGCGCTGGCGGCACCGCTCGCCGTCGGCGCGCTCGTCGAGGGCGGCATCGCCTGGCAGGCCGTCGCGATCGGGACGGGCGCGGTCGCGGCACTGCTCGCGATCGCGTACGGGCTCGTGCCCATGCCGACCGGCAAGCGGACGCCCCCGGCCGCGGGCGCGCAACGGGTGGCCGGCGAAGCCGGCGGCGACCGCCCACGCTGGCTGCTGGCCGGCCCGCTGCTGCTGCTCGGGGCCGCCATCGCCGCCTACGTCGCGTCCGAGGTGGGCGTCTCCAACTGGCTCGTCAGGTTCCTCGAGCCGGCCCCCCTGACGACGGCGACGCTGGCCCTGTCGCTGTACTGGGCCGGGCTGGCTGTGGGCCGCCTCGTGTCGTCGGCGGTCGCCGACCGCTTCGACCACCTGCAGTTCACGATCGCGATGGCCCTGGGCATGACCGTGCTCATCGTGTGCGCCGTCCTTGCCCCGTCGCTGCCCATCTCGATCGCCGCGTTCGCGGCGGCGGGCGTCGCGTCCGGGCCGATCTTCCCGATGATCGTGGCGCTCGGCGGCGAGCACCGCCCGGACCGCTCCGCGGCGGTCGGCGGGTCGCTGACGGGCATGGCCGTCGTGGGCTCCACGATCTACCCGCCCGTGATGGGCGTCCTGTCGGTGACGGTCGGGCTGACCGTTGCGATGCTCGGGACCGCGG